>CAZJGQ010000009.1:0-28731 GCA_964545425.1 uncultured Chthoniobacter sp.
CTTCCCGTGGTCGATGTGGGCGATAATGCAAAAATTACGCGTGTTCCGCATGGCGATGGAGCCGAGGACTATCCTTGAGGGGCGGTCCGGCGTCAAACGCGGCGTAAGGAGAGGAGTTTGCCCGCGGAGAGGTCTTGAGTCATGATCTCGGGTCGTGGATCAAAAGTCGGTCAAAAAGAAGGTCATCGCTCTGCTGGCGGTGGCGGTATTCCTGTCCTTGCCCATCGCCCTCGCCGTGGTCGGAGGGTGGGGGCTTTGGAAAGAGCGCGAGGCTCGCAAGGTGCAGGAGGCGGAGTTCAGCGATGCGTTGCGTCAGTCGCTGGAGCGCGCGGCGGATGTTGTTTTTCCGGTGCCAACGCTCGGCGCCGATGCGGTGAAGGTCCCATGCAAGCCGCAGGATTTCGAGACGGAGGTCCAGCGGGTTGTCCGGCTGGCCGAAGGCATTGGCGGGTCCGCGTCATCGTGGAACGATGGCGACTCCGTGCGGATCATCGCCAACGTTCCCGGGAGTGCGGAGACGCTTTTCCGCGAATCTGTCACCCGCGGCGTCTACGACCTCAATGCGGCGGGTGATAGCGGTCCGATGACCGTGGTCGAAGTGCTCATCCAGCCGAAGAAATAGCGCCTAGGGCAGGCGGCTCTTGGCTACCCCGAAGATTTGCGCGCTGAATGGCGCCATGGTGATGGGGAGCTTGTTGTTCTCGAAACTGCTCCACTTGGCGGCCATGCCGGTGAAGTCCTCGCCGTATTGCGGATCGTCCGTGTTGACCAGCATTTCCCACTTGGCGGAGCGGGGGAAGACGAAGGGCATGTCCTCGATTGGTTCGGGCGAGAGATTGAGCAGCACAACGATGTCGTCCTCCGGCTTGCCCGGCAGGTAACGCCGGTAAGCGAGGAACTGCTTGTCCGGTTCCTCTTTCAAAACGCGGATCTTGGTGTCCTGCAAGGCCGCGCCACGTCCCTCCAGATTGCGGCGCAGACGAATGAGATCGCGGAATAATTTGGTCGAGCGGTCCGAGAGGTCTCCGCGTTCCCAATCGATCGAATTGCTGTCGTGGAATTCTTTGTCCTCGAGAAGCTCCTGTCCCATGAAAACAAGGGGAACGCCCGGTGCGGTCAGGGTGATCACCCCGGCCACAGCGTGCTTGCGGCGCGCCGTGAGGCTATGCGGGTCGTTCTCGTCGACATCAGCCAAAATACGGCGGTTGTCATTCAGCTTGCCGGTCTCGTCGTGGTTCTCCGTGTAGATCACGCGGCTGAAGCCGAGGTCGGTCTGGATGCGGGACATGATGTCGCTCACGTCGGTCTCACCCGGCGGCCGGACCAGTTGCGGAACCACACCCAAGACGCGCTCCTCACCCCCATAGCCGGCGTGGTGGAAACCATACTCCCAAGACCCGTCGAAGCGCTCGTCGCCCACCGCGTCCTCGGCGATGCTGATTTTTCCCGGGTATTCCGTGCGGATCATCTTCGAGACCTCGTCGATCAGCTTTTCGCCGTCCGGGTTGTCGAAAGCGCCCGCGTCATAGCGCAGGATGTTCACCACCGAGTCCCAACGCAGGCCGTCGATCCGGTATTCGTCGAAGAGCATGCGGATGTTGTCTGCGATATAGGACCGCACTTCCGGACGTCCGAAATTCGGACGCGGTCCCCACGGCGTCATGCCGCGTTCTTCGTCCTCGTAAAAGTAGATCCCGTTTCCATTGTCGCCGCCGCTGTAGCCGTCGAACTGCTTCAGGTGCACATCGACGTTGTCGTAGTGGTTGTGCACGACGTCGATGTGCACGGCGATGCCGCGGCGGTGGGCCTCGCGGACGAATTCCCTCAGGGCATCGGGGCCACCGTAAGCGCGTTCGATGGCGTAGGGGTCTGTCGGATTGTAGCCCCAGCTGTGATTGCCCCCGAATTCGTTGACCGGCATGAGCAGGACGCAATTGACCCCCATCTCCTTAAGGTGATCCAGCTTTCCGATGGCATCGCGGAGCGTGGCCATGTCACCGTCCTCGGGCTCCGGATCATGGAAGGTGCCGGGGTGCATTTGGTAGATGACGAGGTCGCTGATCTTGGTCGTCGGGGGCGAGGTGTCCTCCCAGTCGAAAGCGGCTGGGTTGTGGATGACCGACTTGCCCGCCGCGGAAACCTCACGTCCGCGGGGATCGCGCCGCTCGAGTTCGCCGTTGATCAGAAAGAGGTATTCGTCGCCGGGTTTGGCCTTGGCAATTTCGAGCGACCAGATGCCGCTTTCCTTGTCCACGGTCATCTCATCCTTGCCGGGCTTCCAATTGTTGAAACTTCCGATGACCGCAACGCTCTCCGCATTCGGCGCCCACACGCGGAAAACGGTGCCGGCGATCTTGCCGTCATCCCCGCGCTTCACCATGGCGCCAAGTTGGTCCTCCCGGATGGTGGGAACCACCGGAAGCGTCGTCGGCGTGGGCGCCTCAGCCACTGCGGGCTCCGGTGTGGGAGCCGGCTTGGCCATTTCCTCGGCCGCCGCTTCGCGCAGGTTGGTCGCGGTGTAGGGAAGCTTGGCGGTGCCTTCGCGATAGCGAACCTCCACGAGGTCCGGCTCAATGCCGACCAACCTGACCTCCGCACCCACGGGGACCTTCACCTTGCCAACGACCTTGCCCTCATACATGGCCGGAAACTCGGCCGCTTCGCGTAGAGTGAGAACGGCGGGGCGGCGCTCGGGGTTTTCCATCAGCCAAGCGACCGGATCGATTTCTTCCGGCGTCGGTTCGGGAGTCGGCGTAGGCGTCGGCTCCAGCGTGGGCGTCGGGGTGGGAGTGGGAGTAGGGGGCGGCGGAGGCGGTTCGAGGTAAGAATTGACCCATTGCACGACCCGGTCGGCCAAATCGCGGAGTGCTTCCATCGGCGGGCGATCCCCGCGCCAGACATTGAACCCGTAGGCCGCGCCACCGAGGAGGCCGAGAACGAGGAGCAGCAGCGCGACACGGCGTATCCTGCGCTGCCGGTTCCACGCTTTGAGTTTCTGGTTGGTCTTCGGCTTGCCGGCTGCAGGGATGTTTTGCGGCGGCGGATCAGGCGTCGGCGGTGCCACGGGCTCCAACTGCTCCAGTTCCGGAACAACGAACGCACCCTCACAGAGCGGGCACGCCACTTCTTGGTTCGCCCATGCCTCGTCGACATCGAGTTCTTGGTGGCAGTGCGGGCAAGCGATACGCATGGGATCGGGCGAAGCGGCACGATTTAAGGCTGGAGTCGCGCGAAGGAGAATCTCTTTTCGGATCTTTTTGCCGTGCCCGCGCCGGAAGCATGGGTTAAGTGAGGCGGGTCATGTCCGACCCCGTCCCTTTGCCCGACCGCCACATTTACGAGCGGGCGGGAAACATCGCCGACCTCTATCGCTTGGCCGCGCAGGTCTACGGAGACCGTCCGGCCCAGGCCCACCGCGAGAAGCACGGAGAATTCAAGTCCCGCAGCTATAGCGACCTCTACACCCAGGCCTGCGACCTCGCCACGGCGTTCATCGAACTCGGCCTGCAGGCCCGCCAGCACGTGGCCATTGTCGCCGACAACCGCCCGGAATGGATGCTCTGCGATGCGGCCACCTTGCTCTGCGGAGCTGCGGACGTGCCGCGCGCGGCCGATACCACCGAGCAGGAAATTTCCTTCATCGTCGCCCACAGCGACGCCGTCCTTCTCGTTGCCGAGAACAAGCACGTGCTCGAGCGCGTGCTGGCGGTCCGTGCCGCTCTGCCCAAGGTCAAACACATCGTCTTGATGGAAGGCGAGCCGCCCGAGGACTCGGGAGTCCTCAAGCTGGATGACCTCCTGCAGCGCGGTCGCCACCTGCGTGCGGCCGGAGACCGGGTGGTGGAGGAGCGCCTCGACGGCATCAGAGGCGAAGATCTTTTCACCATCATTTACACCTCGGGCACGACCGGAACGCCGAAGGGCGTGATGCTGACCCATGACAACATGATGTCGCAGGTGAAATACCTGCCCTTTGTCCTCGCTCCCGGCGACCGCGTGCTCTCCATTCTGCCCGTCTGGCACAGCTACGAGCGCGTCTTCGAGATGGTCACGGTGAGTCGTGGAGCCTGCACCTATTACACCAGCCTGCGCACCATCGGGGACGACTTGCGCAAGGTGCGTCCGACATGGATGGCATCCGCCCCGCGGCTCTGGGAAGGACTCTACAACCGCATACTGCAAAATGTGGCGCAGGCCCCGCCCGTTCGCCGGTCGCTCTTCCGCGCCGCCTACCACTGCTCCCGGGAATACAAATCGGCGCTTTTCTTTCTCACCGGACGCCGCCTCGACGTGAAAGGGCGGACCTTATTCGAATCTCTCGGCTTGGCCGTGCAGAGCTTGTTGCGGATCTTGGTCTATGCCGTGCCCGCCAAGTTGCTCGACGGCATCGTCCTGAAAAAGTTGCGCGGCGTGGTCGGGGGTGAGTTCAAGGGCACCGTCTCCGGCGGAGGCGCTTTGCCTCCCCACGTGGACGAATTCTTCAACTACATCGGGATTCCTGTCCTCGAAGGCTATGGCATGACGGAAACCTCTCCCGTGCTCGCCGTGCGCACCTGGGCCAAGCTGGTCATCGGCACGGTCGGCCCGTTCTGGCCGCACACCCAGATCCGCATTGTCGACCCCGCGGACGGCAAAGTGATTTATCCCTCCGGTCTGCTCGGCAAAGGCGGCCGTGGCATCAAGGGCGAGATCCACGCCAAAGGTCCGCAAGTCATGAAGGGCTATTACAAAAATCCGGAGGCGACGGAAAAGGTGCTCAAGGACGGATGGATGAATACCGGCGACCTCGGCATGGTGACCTTCAACGACTGTCTGAAAATCCTCGGCCGCTCCAAAGAAACCATCGTCCTGCTCAGCGGCGAAAACGTGGAACCCGTGCCGATCGAAGCCAAACTCCTTGAATCCCGCTTTATCGAACAGTGCATGGTCATCGGACAGGATGAAAAACATCTCGCTGCTTTGATTGTGCCGTCGTTGGACGCCTGCAAAGCGCAAGGCTTCGACGTGTCCAATCTCGGCGAGGCCGAAGCCGACCCGCGCATCGCGGAGGTCATCAATGGCGAGGTGCGGCGTCTGGTCAGTCGCGAGCAGGGCTTCAAACCCTTCGAGTTTGTCCTCGCTTGGCGCTTTATGCCGAAGCCGTTCGAGGTCGGCGAAGAATTGACCGCCACCTTCAAGCCCAAGCGCCACGTCATTGCCGAAAAATATGCGGCTCTGATCGACGACATCTACCACCATACGCGGACGGCGCGTAAGGTCTGATACCGACGTCCCCCAAAACGTTTCTGACGTGTGCCAAGGTGGATCGCGCCGTCCCGGCGCGATATTCGTTCTGGTCATCGCGATGGGGACATCGCGATCCACCAAGTCTGCAAGCAAAGCGGCATTGGCATGAGCCACGAGTCCCTGCTTGAGCCGCTACAACGTTTACGAAACCGCTCTAAGCGCCCGATTTGGACGGCAGGTGCTCCGAGCAGTATTCCTCACCGTCCCCCGCCACGCGGAAGTCCAGCTCGGGATTCGACACCTCGGTGCGGCCGCAGGCCCGACATCGATGCACCGTGTCCTCTACAGGCTGACGGAACTTGGCCAAGCGCGCGGCATCCTGTGTGCGCGTGCGCCAATCGATGACAAAACCGGGAAGGAAAAAGAGCAGGTAATTGGCCAGCGAGGCCACGAGGGCCATCTTGGCCGAGATGGGCAGCAGGACGAACTGGAGCGCCAGGATCCCGGCCAGCACGTAGGCGATGTATTTCACCCGCACGCGCAAAATGAAAAAGAGAAAGATCTCATAGTTCGGGGCAATCGTGGCGAAGGCGAAGAAGAGCGAGAGATTGAGGAAGGTATTCGAAGATTCGCTCCCGAAGAAAAACGCGGCCGCCGTCGCGCCGATCATGCCGATGAGATAGAAGACATTCAGCTTGAGCGGTCCCCAGGTCTCTTCCAGTGCCGTGGCCAAGAACCACATGAAGAGCAGGAGAAAAATGACCCAGAACCAGCTCGTCGTCTGGGGAATGAAGATATAGGTGACCAGCCGCCAAATCTCGCCCTGCAGAATTTTCTCCGGGATCAGCGCGAGCATTCCCGCGTAAGCTGGCTCGATATTGACCAGCAGGAAGGTCAGGGCATTGAGCAGGACAACAGCCTTGATCACGCCCGGCGTTCCCAGCCACGGCGCCCGCCGCTCGAGAAAGCCCCAGAATTTTGCCGCCCGTCCGTCCGTCATGGAGCGGACGTCTTCTGCTGCCACGGCCAGCGGCCGTTGATTTCCAGTTCGAGCGAGAAGCTGAGGAAGGTGCGGATGATGACGATCGCGCCCAGCACCGCCATGTTTTGCAGGGTGGGGGCCACGGCGACCGTCTTGATGATGTCGCCCGCCACGAGGAGCTCCAGCCCGAGCAAGATAGCGCGTCCGAGGTTCTGGCGGTAGGCCATGTAGCGGTCGAGGCCCGGCGGCGGCGCGGAAAGCAGGGCCCGGCCGGTGGCCAGAAGGATGCCGATGACAATCACGGCAACACCGCTGGCGTCGACAGCCATGCCGATCGTTTCCATAGTCTGCTGGAAGTTGTTCATGGCGGGAGAGGGTGCGCTGTTTTATGCGGGCCGACAAGATCGCAGAAACTTGGCGCTTCCGGGTGCTTTCATGCACAATCGTCCAATCATGGGCGTTGAGATCGAGCGCAAGTTTCTCGTCGCTGGCGATGCTTGGCGTCGCGATGTGACGGCGTTCCGCACCTTGCGCCAGGGGTATCTTTCATCCGGCGCAACGCCCGCCGTGCGTATACGAACAGATGGCCAGAGTGCTTGGCTGACCATCAAGACAGGAGGGCAGGGGGTGATTCGCGCGGAGTTCGAATACAGTATCCCGGTGTCCGATGCCGAAGAGTTGCTCAAGGCCTGTGACGGGCGGGTGATCGGGAAAGTCCGCCATATCGTTCCGCATGGCGGTCATCAATGGGAGATCGATGTTTTCGACGGAAAGAACGCCGGGCTTGTTCTGGCCGAAATAGAACTCGACGCCGAGCACGAGGAGTTTGTGCGACCACCATGGATCGGGACCGAGGTGACCGGCGATCCGCGTTATTACAATTCCAGCTTGGCCGCACAACCGATGGGGCAGGGGGCATGATGTCCGGCTCATGAGATAAGTCCGCCTTGTCCCTGTCTTTGGATGGGTGAATGACCCCATTGTCGGCCGTTCCCGATTGCGCCAAACAGGTTCGGTGAAAGCGGCCGACATCAGCCCTTCATTTCCCAATGCGGATCTGGCCGAGACGGGTGGTTTTCCATGGCGTTCTTCTTTGTTCCGCAGAGAAGGCACAAATGCCCCCCGCCGCCGGCTGGAAACTTTGTTGGGGCTGGCCGACATCCGCATCGACGGTGATCGTCCTTGGGACTTGCGGGTGCATCACGGGGATTTTTTTACCCGTATTGCCGCGGAGGGGGCGCTCGGACTGGGTGACAGCTACATCGAGGGTTGGTGGAACTGTCCGGAAATCGACGAAATGATCGCGAGAGTCTGGCAGGCGGACCTTCCCGCCAAAGTCTGTGTTTGGCGCGAATGGCCCGGCATGTTGCGGGCCCAGTTTATCAACCTGCAGCGCGGGCGACGGGCTTACCAGGTCGCACGGCATCACTATGACATCGGAAACGACCTTTATGCCCGCATGCTCGACCGGCGCATGATCTACAGCTGCGGTTATTGGGCCGAGGCGGAGAATTTGCACGACGCTCAAGAAGCCAAGTTGGATCTGGTTTGCCGCAAGCTGCAACTCCGGCCGGGCATGCGCGTGCTCGACATAGGTTGCGGATGGGGAGGAGCGGCAAAGTTTGCCGCCGAGCACTATGGAGTCCGGGTTGTCGGCGTCACCGTGTCGGCCGAGCAAGCCGGGTGGGCGCGCCGGGAAACCGCGGGACTTCCGGTGGAAATCCGGCTGTGTGACTACCGCGAGATCGGGGAAAAGTTCGACCGCATTTTCTCCATCGGAATGTTCGAACATGTCGGGCACCGCAACTATGGCGGGTTTTTCGATCTGGTGCGGGAATGCCTGGCTGACGACGGGCTGTTCCTGCTCCACACGATCGGCTCGCTGCAGACCACTTCCCGGCCCGACGCGTGGATATCGCGCCGGATTTTCCCCAACTCCATGCTTCCCTCGGCCGCCCAGATAACCAAAGCCGCCGAGGGGCGGCTTGTCATGGAAGACTGGCACAATTTCAGTGCGGACTACGACCGCACCCTGATGAGCTGGCATGGCAACATCGAAGAGCGGTGGCACGAGCTGGATGGCAAGAAATACAACGGCGCCTTTCGTCGCATGTGGCGGTATTATCTTCTCGGATGCGCCGGGGCTTTCCGCTCACGCAAACTGCAGCTTTGGCAAATCGTCTTTTCACGCGATGGGGTCCCCGGCGGCTACCGGCCGCCGTGCATCCGTTAAAAACAGCCAACAAGCGCCTTGCCTTTTGCCAATCTTCCGGCATTATTTGGCATTCCGTCAGACCCTATCGTCCAGCGGTTAGGACACCGCCCTTTCACGGCGGTAACACGGGTTCGAATCCCGTTAGGGTCGCCAGTTTTCCTGGCGATCGCCGCAGGCGAATTCGAACGCAGTTCGAGCCGGAGGCTGCCTTGGCGGCCGGAGACAGGCGAAGCCAATCCCGTTAGGGTCGCTCTTTCAACTCTGCGAAAAAGCGACTGTAAGACACTGATCAGCAGTGGTTTAAACTGACAGCGAAGGCAAACTGGAAGTCGGCAGTTAAGCCCCGTTCCAGCGGTTCGTTTGTCACAAACTGTCACAAATTTCCCCCTAATGCTTTGGCCTGCTGGTCGCATCGGGCGCCCTGCTATCAACTAAAGATCGCGCCCAGTTCCGCGAAACTATTCGGAATTGCGCGCACACGAAGGCTCGTTTAGTCATCCCACATGAAGCTGCTCTCATCCACTTGTTTAAGTCTGGGCGTCGGAATGATGGTGCTGGGTGGGTGCGCGACTGCGACGCAGGTGGGAAATCCCGGTCTCTCTGCCATTCCTGGCGTTAAGGACATCGCGCTCGAGGTGGCGCCTGAGACTAACCTTGACCAAGGCGTGCTTCAGTCCGGACGTGAGCGCGCCATGTCGAGCATCGAATTTGATGCTACCGTTGTCTCGAGCGCACCTGAACCAGGGGGAACCACGGCGGTGACTTTCCGGCTGAAACCTGCCCTTGATGGAGATAAATTTAATCCCGAGCAGCTCCCAACGAAGCATCGCGTTATACCAAGTCCGGCAACCGTCATCATCAGGAGCAGCAAACTGGAAGGCATTCCACTGGCAGACTTGGTAATCTCGCTGGAGGTGGCTGGCCAAGGAGCCCACCGAGGAAAGGTCACGGCGTTGAACCTTTTTGGTCCGCGCGTGACAGACTTGGATATGGGGAGTGCACAGCGGCGCCTTCTGGACGGTCGGATGCAATACGTGGGGCAGGGGCTCGCTTCATGTCGGAATCCAAAAACCGGTGCTCCGTACTCGGTAAAGCTCTCTGGTTTCGACGGACCTGTGTTTGACTCTTATTCATCGGGCGAGCCGCCCGAAAGGATCGATGGCGGATATCTTTATCTGGGTGAAGATGGGGGGCAGTTTCGTCTCACAGCAAGAGGTTGGACGGCCATTCAGAACGAGGCCGGTTCGGGCGGTGCGGATTACTCTTTCTTGGAGACTAAGGCCAAGCGAGGGAGTTTCGACTGAGGACGACCCAGACTAGTCCCGAGGCTATCACGCAAGGGCCACTTTACCTGGCCTTCATCTCCTACCGGCATGCGGACAACCGCGAGACGGGCCGTTGCTGGGCTACCTGGTTGCACCGAGCGTTGGAAACCTATGCGGTGCCGCCGGAACTCGTCGGCACGACCAATTTGCGCGGCGAACCTGTTCCTGAGCGCATCTATCCTGTCTTCCGCGATGAGGAGGAGTTTTCTGCGGAGGCCGCGCTGGCTCCCGCAATCTGCGATGCGCTACAGCGCTCGAAGACGCTGATCGTGCTTTGCTCCCCGCGCGCCGTGCAGTCGCCCTATGTCGCAGCGGAGGTGCGTCATTTCAAATCTTTGGGCAGGGCAGATCGCATCGTGCCTGCCTTGCTCGATGGCGAACCGGGGGATTCCCAGCGGGAGGCGTTCCCTGACCCGCTCCGTGAGACGGATACCGACGCCCCCGTCGAGCCGCTGGCGGCGGACTTCCGGCTGCCCGACGCCACGGAGGGATTCACCGATGCATCGTTCTATGACCGGCATCTCCGCTCCCAGCCGCAGATATCTTCCGCCGAGCGGAATCGTCTGGTCGCTGCTTACCGGGAGAAGTCGCATCTTGCCTTCCTCAAGCTCGTCGCTGCTGTGCTGGCTGTGCCGCTGGCCACGCTGACCCGCCGGGATCAGGCCTACCAACTCGCCTTGGCGCGCAAGCGCGCACGTGTTTTCCGCGCCGTGGCGGCGGCATTGTCTGTGCTCTTCGCTATCGCTGTGCTGACGGGATTGTATGCCAATCGCAAGCGGGTCGAGGCGGTGAAAGCGCGCAACTCTGCCAACGACCTCGTGGGATTCATGCTGACGGATCTGCATGACCAGCTTTCGCAAACGGGACGTCTCGACGTCCTATCATCCGCTGTCGAAAAAGTGGACACGCATCTGGCGGAGAACCCCGCACCTCCGGACCTCGTCGCGGACCTGCGTTTGCAGCAGGCGCGGATTCTGTTCGGCCAGGGCCGTCTGGAAGAGGCGGTCAGCCGCGCGAGGAATGCCTTAGAGGAACTACCGGCCGATGCCACATCCAAGGCGCATCTTGCGCGGCTACACGCCTTCCTCGGCGATGTCCTGGCATGGGGACAGGATCAAAACGAAGCTGCAAGGCAAGAGTGCGAGACCGCGCTGGGATTGTTCGATCCGAGCGCCACCGATATCGCTGCGGTGGAAGCTCTGGTTCGCACGGAGATTGCCTTGGGTGATATCTGGCGGGATGACCATGACATCGGGAATTCGCTCGACGCTTATGAGAGGGCTTGCGCCCTCGCCGCCAAACATGCGCCCACGCTGGATGCCGTCCACGTTCTGGCTTTGCAGCGCCACGCGGAGGTCTGTCATTGGAACAACAAGTCCAATGATGCCGCCAGTTCGGTTGACCAAGCCATCGCCACCGCGCAAAAGCATCTGGGTCAAGCTTCCAACTCGCACCCTTGGCTCGTCGCGCTGGCCGAGACGCTCCTCATTCGAAGCGTCATGGAAAGGTATTCAGGACATCTGGCCGAATCACTTGCCAGCCTGCGCGAGGCAGAGCAATGTGCGGAGCAAGCCGCCACGCCGGGTCAGTTGCACCGGCAGTTTCTGCTCGCAGGCATTCGCGGTCAGATCGCGGCGCACCCCAGCCCGACTTTGACGCTGCCGCAGCGCTCAGTGCTGTTTGATGAAGCCTTGGAAACCCAGCGCGCATTGGTGCGCGAAGCGCCAGACAATCGTGGTTGGACCGCCAAGCTGGCCTCTACTCTGCGTGATCACGCCGGCTTCCAGCTCAGCTTGGGGGACTTGTTCAAAGATGCCTCCTTCCAAAAGCGTGCCATGGGCGACTTGCAGGAGGCCGAGACACTGCAACGCCCCATCACCCTGCCGGGAGTGTTACGTGAGCGAGTGGAGACTCTGTTGAGCCTCGCATCCATCAGCCCCCCGGAGGAAAAACACCAGCATCTCGCGACCGCGCGCCGCTTGCTGGACAAGCTGCCTCCGAACGAGGTTGAAACGCTTTTGCTTGGCTCCCAGCTCATCCTCCTGTCTGCCGATGACCAAGCTAGCCTCCAAAAAGCCCACGACCTCATCGTGCAAGCCTGGGAAAAAGCTGAAGGAATCCGCAAAACCAACATGACGGATCACCTCGCGGCCAGCCACGAGAGGCTTGCCGCGCAGGCAGTCGCTAACCAAGACGCCGAGGTCTATCAGGAATCCGCAGCGAAGGCTCTTTCCTTGCGTCGGCAGATGCTCGTCGCTGGTGCAGATCAGCCGGACCAAAGGGAAAAACTCGCGCTTGCGCTGAACAATCATGCGCGCTCTCTGCGCGATCTCGGCTTAACCGATGAGGCGCGCAGCAACTATGAAGAAGCCGCCAACTTGTTCCAAATCCTGACCAAGGAACATCCGATCCATGCGCCGCCGTTTCGTGAACTATCCTTGGCGCAGTATCAGCTCGGCAAGATCGCCGCAGGCGCGCAGGAGGGAGACAAGGCTCTCGCGCTTTACCGTGACGCCTTTGTCACCTTCCAGTCCTTCATTCAAAACGCCTCCCTGTCTCAACCACCTCCACTCGTTCCCATGGGCGCAGCGAACCTCTCCACGCTGGCTGCTATCGTCGGCAAAGAAGCGGAAATTGCCGCCGCTACCGATCGGCACGATCTGGTCGCCGCGGGCTGGGGCAGGCTCTTCGAAGTCACGAACGCTATCAACACTTCCCGCCTCTCATCCGAAGAGGCGGCAGAGGTCGCCAAGATCCGCGACCATGCGCTAGGCAACGCCTTCCAAGCGTTCGCCGAGTTGCAGCAATGGCCACGCGAGCAAGACGCGGCCTTGCGAACCATACTTAGCGAACTCGCCAAATCACAACCCGAGGCCGCTTCGTCCCCCAAGTTCATCGCGCTGCAAAAGCGTCTGGCGCGGGCTGAATGATCCTTGCGAAGCAATCGGACGCGCCACGGGCTGATTGTGAATTCGGCCGCCAGGGGATCACTGCCATCCGTGCTGCAAAACAGCCTGCGGCACTGCGGCGCGGGCCATGTTGCATCTTGCCAGACCACGGCGCCCGCAGCAGTATCGTAGCCGTGAAAGCGGTCGTCGCGTGTCTGCTCCTGATGGTGGCCAGCCTCTGCCTCGCTGGTTGCGTCACTATGCCGAAGGCTCCGGCCACTGCAGATCACTCTTTCATGGAGAATCAGGCCCAGCGAGGGAGTTTCGACTGAGGGCGACCCAAACTAGACGAGCGGCTTCAGCTTGGCCGGTTCAGTCTTTGCGAATTCCGCTGATGAACCACGTTGCAAACAGGCCCGTAATAGTTCCGTAGACGCCGATGCCCACAAGCATCAAAAGTGCGGCAAAAAAGCGGCCGGCATCTGTCACTGGAAACCTGTCGCCGTATCCAACTGTGGTCACCGTGCTGATCGACCACCACAGCGCGTCGCTGGCATTCCGTATATTGGACTCCGGCGAGGTCTCCAGCTCGAGGATCACGATGGCGCCGCCAAAGACTACGAAGATAACCGCCGTTATGGTCACCAAGGCCGTCCCGTATGCCGGATTTCCGAAAATATTATACACAAAGTGCCTCCACGATTTTAGTGAAGTCGCCACCCGCAAGAGCCTCGCGAAGCGGAAAACGCGAGCCCACATGAGGAATGGCAGCATGGGAATGCTGGATAGCAGGTCAATCCATCCAAAGCGCATGTAGACCCACTTGTTTTCCGCCCGTCCGAGCTGCCAGCAGAAATCGGCGAGGAAGAATGCGCAGACCACAAAGTCGGCTACGTATAAAATTGCGAGGGTGTCTGCCGGAGGTTTGGCAAACTGCTCGTAAGCCAGCGAAACAAAGGCGAGCAACGATAGGGTGGCGATAAAAAGCTGCCATGGACCGAAGCGTTCGCAGACGGTCAGATTTGTCACGGTGTTGCTCATGGCGGGCGAGAGAAATCAGTGCGGATGAACAGTCGCTTGCACAAGTATAATTCGCCACCGGCCTGCGGTCCGATGCCCCGTCCATCGGCACGTTGCCCCACGCTCCAGCCTCTACGCAGGCACGGGGGCGGAAAGACGCGACCGGGCTCGTGCCCGCTTCAGAGGCGAAGCAGGCAGCAGCGTAGATGCGGAAGGGTGAAATTGGCTTGCTCCTTGCAGACGTCCCTTGCATACGGGATGTATGAGAACCTTTGACTCGCGCTGTGCGGCCGTGCTTGCTCTTGCGGTTGCGAGTTGCACCCCGGTGGAAACTGTCGGGACAGGAGGCGCCGAAACAGCGTCACAAGCGGGAGTGACTGAATCTGCTCGCGGCGACGTCGCTGCGTGCACCGACGATGTCTATCTCGTCGAAGTCGAGGTGAAGTTTCCTGATGAAGTGAATGGCGTAGTTTTTTATGAACGCGGCGATTTTCTGCCTCTGACGAAGCGGTGGTCTCGCGCTCATCCTTCATGGGGGAAAATCAAAGTGAAGCCCGGTGTGGGGATTCCTCCAGCCGAAAAGATAAAGCTGGAGTATTTTTCCCCGGAGGGCGAATTGCTGGCGACCAACGAACTGCAGCTTGCTTCTCTGCCTGGAGAGGACTCCAACCTCCGAACAACGGCCGGTGATGTGGATCTCGTTTTCGAGCAATTCTTTAAAAGAGCCATAGAGGGAAATGTCCGCCTTTACCTTGTGGCCAACGGCGTGACCGTCTGCTCTTCATCGGTCTTTATCATTGGACATGAGCCGGAGCAGGGCGGCGGCTATTGATGGAACAAAACCGGAGTGGTTGTTATGGCTCTCAAAACTGTTGAGGAGTGGCGCTCCCGGTATCCGGTGTCACCCCTCAACGTCCGCTGAAAACATGAAACGCGTGTATTTAGCCTTCGCTCTGGCCATCGCCGCCTTTCTCGGCGCCGTCACCGTGAAGCAGACGATTCCTTTGTCGTATGAGGAAATTCCGATTTATCAAGGCTCTTCAGACTTTGTCGCAAGCCTACAAAAGCATTCCTCGCTGACGGCTGAACAGGCCGCGACCAAATACCTTTATCGCAACACCGACTACGCGGAGGAAATTCCTGAACACATCAAGGTGAAATCCAAGGTGCTCTCCGATGGAGTTGTCAGGGTTACGGTGCACGATTCCAACTGTATGGATGATAGTATTTACGAATCGATCGAGCGCATTTACATGCGAAGGGATGCAACGGGAGCGTGGAGGCCGATCAAATTGGAATGTTCGCGAAAAGGCCGGGGAAGATTCGGTTGGACCACCAGTCCGACTTCATGAAAATCACGGCGCATAGTAGGTCGGCGACGCAGTTTAGCGGGGCGCCCTTTGCCTGTGCTGAACATACTCGTGCGGCACGGTGAACTCTTGGCCAACGAGGGGCCCTCGACCCAGGGGCGTGACAGGTTCGCGGGTGAGATTCCCGCGTTTCTCTTACGGAGGCTTCCGATTGCCAATGGGCTGCTGCTCGATGGGTCGTGGAGCCGGTGCGGCGAGACAGCTTGTCAGACTAGGGCCTCCGCGGCACTATCGCGGCATGAAGGCGGCCGTCCTTTATCGACTCCTGCTTGTGACCGGCCTTTGTCTTTCTGGATGCGTCACCAACAAAAAGGATGCGTCTCATGAGGAGCAAAATCCATGGACGACTTGGCACTCGTTGGCACTGTCACCGCACTTTTGGGATCAGGATTAACCAAGACTTGCCAGCAGATTGCATCATGAAAAGGACATTCCCAATACTAAGCGTAATCATGATTCTGTTTTCTGCCTCCGTCGCGTGCGCGCAGAGCGAGGCTGACGAAAGGTTTGCTGCCAGCCGGGCCTACGAAATGGCCGACGAGTTGCTGAACACCACCTATCAGGATTTGATGAACGTTCTTGGCGAAGAGGAACAGGCACGGCTCCGCAAGGAGCAGCGTCAATGGATTGTGCGTAGAGACAGCGCAGCCGACAAGGCGGCCAAGGAGCACGAGGGCAGCAACTATTACAACCGCGTGCGAAACGAGACGATGACACCGATCACGGTTGACCGTTATGCGGATTTCCTCAAGCTCTACCTTGCCCGTTACGTGGAGGTCATCATGTCGGAAAAAGAAGAAGACGGTGAGTGCCCGAATTAGATCCGAGGCCACCGTGTCGGAAAAAAAGAGGAGTGATACACGGTGGCGGCTTGTTTGCTTCCACTCCACCGAGGGGTCGTATCACGCTGATCAGCCACCTTTCGGCAGTATCCATGCTCCGTAGCTACGTCGCCGAAGCAACGGGTTGGACGGCGTCGGTTCTGTTCGGCATTTTCGCCGTCGGGTGCGTTGCGCCCCAAAGCGGGCCGACGCTGGTGTATTCCGCGAAGTCAGACTACTCGGATATCCGAGTGCGGGATGAGGGCGGGGTGCGCAGCTTGTATTTCGTCGAACCGAACCTCGAGGTGCGGCAGACCTCGATGATTCTCGGCAACCCGGGCCACCTTACCACTCCCTACACTCGTTACATGTTTGCCTCGATGCTGCTCAAGCATCCGCAAAAGCGCGTGCTAATCGTGGGGTTGGGCGGGGGAGCAATGGTGCGATTCCTCGACAAGCACTTTCCGGAAACCTCGGTTGACGCGGTCGAGATCGATCCGGAGGTGGTGAAGATCGCCTCCAAATTTTTCGGCGTCCGGTCCTCGAAGCGGACGCGGATAATCACCGAGGATGCTTTCGTCTACCTCCAGAGGGACAAGGGACCTTATGACGCGATCTACATGGATGCGTTTCTCGAGCCCGGTGCGGATACCGATCCGCGCGGCATTCCGCAGGAGCTGAAAACGGTGGATTTCCTGGTAAGCCTCCGTGGCAAGCTCACTCCGGGCGGTGTGGTGGCTTTTAATCTCTCCGAGCACGAATCCACGGATCAGGACGTGCAGACCATTGCGAGGGCGTTTCCGACCATCTATGAATATCGCGTGCCCGACAGCCAAAACCGCGTGGTCATCGCCACGGGTGAATCTGCTGCCACGCCTGCGAAGGATCTTCGCGCCGCGGGCCGGGAGATGGGTGGCGGACGATCGGTGGGCTTTTCCTTCGAGAACATGGCGGACTCCCTGGCCAAGCCAGCCTCTTGACGCTGAAGCGATGGTGCGTTCGCCCGCCGGACTGAAATTGTAGTCCGGTGCTTGCGCAACAATGGCGGAGTCCGGTGTTCCGGCGCTGATTTTCCTTCCAAAAAGCATAATCGCTTGTCCAAAGTCGCTCCAAATGCACGACGCCTTTGTCAGCCACTCGTCCAAAGACAGACAAGCCGCCACCGCCATGGTGCATTACCTCGAGGCGCTTGGGATCAGGTGTTGGGTTGCCCCTCGCGATATCGCTCCCGGGAAATCCTATGCGGAAGCGATTCTTGACGGGCTCTCCGGAGCGAACGTCATGGTTTTGGTTCTCTCCGCGTCCGCCAACACATCGCCGCATGTCCAGCGCGAGGTGGAGCGCGCCCTCAGCTTGGGAAAGCCGGTCATCCCGGTCCGGGTCGAGGATGTCAAACCCTCCGGTGCGCTGGATTATTTCATCTCGTCGGTTCATTGGATCGATGCTTTTGAGCAGCCGGTGGAGCGCCATTTTCAGGTGCTGGCGGATCACATCGCAGCTATCGCCACCACCTACAAGGCTCCTCCAGAGGCCGTCGCGCCCCGTCCTCCGGCTGCGTCGTTTCAGGCACCGGAGGCAGCCAAGCCTGCGCCTTCACCATCGCGAGCATCCCGCAAGGGGCTGATCGGCGTTTCCGCCCTGATCTTGGCTCTCTTCGCCGCCGGTGGTTGGTGGCTGAGCCGGAAACCGCCATCACCGCCAGCGGCACCCGTCGCGCAGGCCGTCGCACCGACTCAGGAAACCGAGTCGCTTCCGGACGGCGATTCGGCGCTGCGTTCGGCACTCGCTCCCTTGGTTGAGAGGCTTCGTGATTTCGAGACCAAAGTGAAATTCGAGGCTGACACTGTTTCTGAAATCGTGGCTCGCTTTGCGGGTATGACCACAATCCCGGCGCAAGACGCCTCCGAAATCGGCAAGGAGGTCGATGCCGCGGTCACCAGAACCACCGAGCACCGCATGGAAGCGGAAAAAGCATTGGCGCAAATCGAGGTTCTCGCCGCTTCCTCCCCGGACGAGACGGTAAAAAAGCTAGTCGGTGAAGCGGGGAGCCTGCGTGATCTGATTGTCCAGCGCCTCTCCGACATGGAAGCACTGCGTGCCGGAATGCCCTCGGCCGCTTCGGCAGCTGCTCAGCAAAGCCTTGCTCAGGATCTTCCCGCTGAGGTGGCGCCCGCAACTCAGGCCCAATCGCCGCCAGCTGAAAACATTACCTTCACCAACAGCATTGGCATGCGCATGGTATGGGTCGCGGGTATTTCCGGCTGGGTCGACGCCCACGAGTTGTCGCAGGCGGCCTACGAGGAAGTGACATCGGTCAATCCCAGCTCTCACCGCGGATCCGGCAACAGGCCGGTCGATTCGGTTTCATGGGTCGATGCCAACCGCTTCTGCGAGAAGCTGACCGAAATGGAAAGCAGGAGCGGAACTCTGCCCGCTGGCTTCGTCTACCGATTACCCGGTGACCAAGAGTGGACCGTGTTTTCAGAGGGAACCACGCGCGACATGGCGGTGTTCAGCAGATCCCGCTCACACAGGCGGTCATCCTCTGTCAGCAGCGGAACGCTCCCGCCCAACCCGGCGGGATTGTATGACGTGCTGGGTAATATCTACGAGTGGTGTCATGACGACTTTGACAGAACGATGAATTCCGGGATCCATAGTGGCGCAATGTCGGACGTGGCCCCCAACGGCAAGGTCGTCCGCGGCGGATCTTTCCAGTCCTACTCGAAATCGACTCAAAGCCTCGATTTTCGGGCTTCGGACCGTCCCGGCGAGAGGCACCACACGGTCGGTTTCCGGGTTGTCCTCGGGAAGCCTCTGCAGTGAGAGGCGCTTCGGTGAGGCAGATGTGCTTCGCTCGACAGTTCTTCCTGCCAACGAGACGGCGAAATGCCGGGATAGCAGTTTGATAACGTGGCGTGGCGCCAGTCCTCGTGTAACCCGTCGCAGCCAGACAATAGCCTCTGGCGCCGGACTATCTTTGCGTTGCAGTGCCGGTCGATGTTGGGCTCTGCGCGCCAGATGGGGATGCCGTGTTTCCTTTTTTCCAATCGTCGTAGGAGAGTTGTGGCAAAGGCTCGAGCCCTTTTTCTTCGCGCACTACGTTCAGCTCGTTGATGTGTTTCTGATATTGGAGATATACCTCCCTGCGGCCCAGGGCATGGTCAAACAAGTGTTTCGGCAAGTTTGCTAAGGCTTGAGCGACAGAAAGGAAGGTGGTGAAGCCGGTAGTAGCGCAGCCCGGCAAGGTCAGGAGGGAGATGGCCAAGATGAGGCAACGCAGTGCTTTGGTATTCATGTTTTTTGCTGGTGGAGTTTCTTTGAGGGGTTGTCGCGAACGGGTGCGCAGTAGATCGGAGATCAGCGAGTCGGGGCGGCGGACTCTACGCCACGTGTCCATGACTTGTAGCCGAGCGGCTCGATACGAGGGAGGCCGCGTGTCTCGCGCTCCATGTTGAGTTCCTCGACGTTTTTGCGGTATGTCTCATACAACTCGCGCCTGCGTGCGGTCATGTCTATTCCGGTTTTGCTGATGCGGTCCCATACTTCGCGATAAACGGCCGGGTCCGCGTCGCCTTCCAGCGTCGGGTTATCAGTGATCAAGCACCCCTGTATCTGCAGAGCCGCGATTACGAGGACAAACAGGCAGGCAACGTTTTTGGTTCTCATCTTCATGCTTGATGGAGATTCTCAAATTCTTTGTCAAGCCCGCCACTTGGCGGCCGGAGCGGAAAGACCCCCGGGCCCCGAGGTTTTGTGTCTCGGTTAAGGAGCCCCGACCAAGGCGACTTGGCCGTCGGGGGTAACCTCGAGGGTGAAGAGCCAGCCCTCGGTTCCGATGCTTTTGTCCTCATAAATGAGGCTGAACAACGTCAGACGGCGTTCATCCACTGTGACCAAACGCAGAACGTCGGGTTGGAATGGCGCGCCGGCTTTTTGCAAGGCGCTGCGTATCTGCTCATGGGCATCCGGGATTTGCCGGAATTGGCCGTCCGCCCCGGCTGCATAGAGATAAAAGTCGCCGGATTGCGTGGAGCTTGACAGCACCGCGGCGACGATCGTTTCGTCCTGGTTGATGAAAACGCGGCCAAATCCTTGGTCGGCCGTCATCTCCGTGAACTGCTGTCCGTTTGGCAGGGTGATCGTGGCCTGCACGCCACTGACACTGCTGGTGTATTGGCGGCCGCTCGGCATGGTGACGACAAGGCCGCGATCTTCGTCGTATTCTGTCGTCCCCGGAATCGGGAGTTCGAAGTCCATGACGTCGCCGATGCGTTGCCAAGGGGGCTTTTGTCCATCGGGTGCGGCCGTGGCTATTGCTGCGAGGTACGCAAAAGCGCCAAACCAAGCCAACGCTGGGAAGCAGCCGTCTCGCGCTCGACGGATCCGCGCCCAACCGGCCGAGGTGCGGTGCACCCTTTGCTGCGGCGCTTTCATCGACCGAGTAGAATAACAACCGGAACCAGCAGCGAGATAAAAACGGATCGGTGCCGGTGGACGGGGGACGCCCGTCAACTCTTGAGGGCCGACTCCTCCTCCAAAAGAGTTCCTTCCACGGTCCGCGTGATTTCCAAGGCTCGCTGCCGGTGGGACTCGCTCGGCCATTCCTCCTCGACGATGCGGTAGATGGCATGGTCGAACGGCAGACCCGGCGCGGGCACATCCATCTCGACTCTTTCACGCCGGCCGCGCTCGAGCAATTCGACGGCACGGTGGTGGCAGTAAGGATTGTTGCCGATGTCGCCGACAAGGACGAATGTGGTCCAATGGCAGCCTCCGTAGCAATTCTCGCGGTAATAGCAGGTGGCGCAAAAGCCGCTGAGTTGTTTGACGCTAATGTCGCGCGTGAAGCGCAGTGCCTTCGATCTTTCCCAGATATCGACCAACTGGTGGTCGCGGATGTTGCCGCCGACGAATTGGTCCGTCGGCAGCGACGGACACCCTTTGATCTTTCCGTCGGCCTCGATGCCCAACGTTGCGCGCCCCGCGCCGCAGGAACCCCGATGCTGGCAACTCCAATCGTGCCGCAGGATGTGCTCGAAGGGTCCGAAGTAGCCGATGTTGTTGCCCGGCCAGAGCCGCACGCCGCGTGCATCGCCATAGCGCCGGCAACGCACAAGCATCGGGTGTGTCTGCAAAACCTGGTAGGGTTGCAGCAGCACGCCGGGCTCGTCCGCGGCGCGGCCACAGGCCGCGGTCAGTTGCACCTGCCATGAAACGATGCCCTCGTCGATCAACCAGGCGAAGAGCGGCTCGATCTCGCCGAGATTTGTCCGGTTGATCTGGGTATTTGCCGTGATGCGTATACCACCAATTTGCCGCAGATCGGCAAAGGTCCGCTTGATCGCAGCGAAAGAGCCTCTGCGCCCCCGGAGCGTATCGTGCACCTGCTCGAATCCGTCCACCGAGATGGACACGCCCTGCAAACCCGCATCGCGTGCGGCGACCAAGCGGTCGTAAGTCAGTCCCCAAGCCCCGGTGGTCATTTGCACGAGCATGTCGCGCTCGCGGCAACGGGTGACCAACTGGAGCCAGTCGCTGCGCAAATAAGCCTCGCCTCCGATGAGGGAAATCTCTCCCACGCCCAGATCGGCCATCTGGTCGATGAGATCGAGCGCTTCGTCGGTGGAAAGTTCGTCGGTTCGTGCCTTTCCGGCCCGCGAGCCGCAGTGGATGCAGCGCAAGTCGCACTTCAGAGTGACTTCCCAGACGGCGTAAACCGGCCGGCTTTGCCGGTCGATCGGGCGGACGACCGTGTCGAGTTCCGCAGGAGTGCCGGCGGCCCGTGCATCACCCGGTGCGCCGAGTTGGCATTGATTGCAGGCGGCGGACATTGGGTTGCCTCGAAGGCCGGTGCGCTTCCGCTCCCAGAAATCGGGTCCGCCACCAATGGGGACGACCCACGAAATCAGTTCGCGTCAGCCAGCGTTATCTTCACTCCCCCGAATATGTTGGACTCTGCGCGCCGGATGGAGATACCGACTCGCCCTTTACCCAATCTTTGTAGGGGAGTTTTGGCAAGGGTTGGAGTCCTTGCTCTTCTCGCTTTAGGTTCATCTCGTCGATCTGTTTCTGATACTCAAGATAGTCCAGCCGACGGGTCTCTATGATACCCCTCGTTTCTCTCTGCTTCTTCAAATCCTCCTCCGAGAGCGGCGGTCCGCCATACATTACCACGCCCACGCATCCAGATGCAGCCAAGGCTCCGGCCAACAACAAAGCTGCTCCCGTTCGGCCGCCGGTCACCAAGCCTGACTTCACATCGCTGTTGGCCAGTTTCTCGACGGCTCCGCCACAAAAAGGGCAGTCGCTGCCCCTAAAATGCCTCCCGCAGCAAGCGCACGGGGTAAGCTCGTTATTGTTTGTTGTGCTCATGGGGGTAGGTGATGAAGCGAGAATTAATACTTATGCGGAACTTCCTCTTACGATGTCGGCCCGGTCAAGCGCTATTTTTACGAGTTGAAGACAGGTCGCGGGGCGGTATCGCCCTTGAGCCGTCCGATCCGCATGGGAGCGAGCCCAGCCCAAGCACCTGATACGCGCGGATGATTATTTGCTGGCAGGGCATTGGGCGGGCGCTACGTTTCACCATAGCTTAAAAACCTCATGAACAAAACGATTCAGATCCTCCTGTTGGTGGCAGTCTGCCTCACGGCTTCAAGCCTTGTCATGGCGTCCGATTCATCAGATTCATCGTCCTCGACGGCGTCAGCCTCCAGTCCAACCAAGCGGGATATTGACTACTGCGAGGAGGCCACCAAGTCGTTTCTGGCCTCGAAATACTGCTCGGATAAATCGGTGCCCGTTCGTTACTTCACGCCGGAGTTTGCCAGCCTTTGGGCTTGGGCCTGCACCCCGGACCAATCCGGATTTCCTTTTTACAACTACGAACCAATCTTGGAGACACAAGACGGTGAGCCGAGAATGCATGGCTTCGGGCCGGGTGTGATCGAAGATGATCGGATCAAGGTGCCGGTGAGCTACGAAGGTAACGAGTTCTTCACCAAGGAGTTTGTCTTTGTCAAGGTAGACAACCGGTGGCTTATCGAAGACATCTACACCACAGGGCGGGGAGCCGGTCGGCGTAGCGAGGTGGCTCACTTGGAAAAAAATCGGGCATTCAGAAGTAACAGCGGGCAGTGACCCTGCGACTAGCGGCTCATCTGCCCCAGATCGGGGTGACGGTTTTGTCGGCGCTCGCCCTCATGCTCGCGGGCTGCGTCAACTATCGTTCGACACTGCACAACTCCTCAGCCTGGAGCGCCTTCCAATCCAGAAAGCTGTCCCAACTTCCGGATGCCTCGATCACCGTGGGAAGACGTCAACTCGCTTTCGACCATAGCATTCTGATTACGATCCCCATCGGCGGCGGATATGTCGGCACCCTGATTGCGGAAGATCCTTCCATTGTTCGCATCGATTTCAGCAAGGAGACGCGTCGCACCTACTTGACGGGCCTCAAGCCGGGGCGGACGCGGATGTATCTCGTGAATGGCTACGTTCACGGCAAGACAACGCACATCCCCGCGGCGCAGCAGGAACACCGCATAGATGGCAGCTACTCCAGCTACCTGCTGAGCGTGCTGCCCGCTGGCGAGTAGCGATGTTGGCGAGTCTGTTGCGGAGACAAGATCGTCGGTCATGCGCGCCGAAAACCCAAGGCAGACTCCGTTCGTTCGAGGCAGGCGGCGCCGAGCGAGCAGCTCCGAACTGAACGTCAGCGCGCTTCAGGATCAAAGTCTTGAGCAAAGGCATGAAGACGAAGTTTTCCGTCTTTCTTGACCAGAATGAACCAGCTGCCGAACCCCGGATCCTCACCTTCTCCAGTCGTGCTAAAGCGAGCGAAGTAGTGATTGTTAACTTTCTTCACCTCAACTTTTTTCACGACTTCCTTGGGGTGGGGATCCTGCAATACCTCCTTCCATTTGTCCTTCCCGCCGCTTTGTTCGAGAAAGTTGTCGTCCATGAGAGAAATTAGTTTGGTATGGTTTTGCTCGTGAAAGGAATCCATGTAATCCGTGAAAAGCTGCTTCGCTTCCGCTGTGACATCGGCTCGAGCAGGCAGGGGGAAGAGGAGAACAAAGATAAGTAGATATTTGATGTGCATTGTTTTTAAATGGTTCCGTAGCTTGGCCAGCTACTGCAACGCAGGCATACTAAAAGGCGCTCATTAGATGCAAGGGTCCGTCGCCCTTGGAACAGATTTTCCCCTCCGCGGCCCCCTGCAGGTCTTCAGGGGTGCAATTACCCCGGGAATGTTGACGCCCGTCAGGCTGATGGTGGCGCCGCCGGACGGGGCTCCAGCGTCAGACGGTAGACCTGTCGGTCTACGATGCCCGCCGGGGAAGTCAGTCGGCCGATGTATTCGAACTCCGCGCCCGAATGTTCGAAGCGGGTCGCGGCGGCGAATTCGGCCGACGCGCAGACGCTTCGCGGTAGGCACAGGCCATGCAAGACCCGTGCGTGCTTCAGATGGATGCCGGATGGATGGACGACATTTCTCGCGGGGTCCGCAAGGAAATCAAGTGGTGCAAAATGGAGGGCGATCTTTGCTTCTGGGCATTCGCCCGAGGCCATGATGGCCTTGGCCGCCACAACGGCTTCCTCGGTCGAGGTGAAGATGCTCGTCAGGAGGGGGCTTTCCCACATATTCCAACGCGCCTTGTCCAAAAACCGCGGCACGCTTTGGCGTCCCAGATCCATGACCAAGATGGCAAAGAGGTTGTTCTCCCCGGTCGGAGCCTGGCCATTGCCCGCATGCACGGAGACAACTTCCGGTTGCAACGGATTGACGATCTCCACTTTGATGCCGGCCTCCCGTGCCAAGCGCACGGCATCGGCTGTTCCGCCGCGCGGTCCGGGGCGGCCGTCCCACAAGACGATGAAAGTGAGCTCGCTGTCGAGCTCCCGGGCCCGAAACATGGCGGCGCCTAGCGCGAGGCGGTTGCAATAGTCGAAATCGACCGCTTCTGGTTCGTCGCCGCACAAATCAATGAACGTCACTTCGTCGGCCTCGGCCAGCGCTTGCTCGAATCGCGCGTCCCATGAGGGGCCGGAGGCCAAATGCACACTGGCGCGCCGAAATGCTTCGCGCTCGCCCGGAATGAAAATGTTCGTTTCCCCTTCGGGGAGTGCGCGCATTGCCTCGGAGAAAAGAATGTCGCCGCCTCTGGCCGCGGAAGAAAATCCGAAGCGGATGTGATGTGCGACCAGGATTTCCCGGAGACGAGCGGCTACGGCCTCGGCTTTGCTCTCCGGAAATCGCGGGCTTTCCCGGTCGCGATCGTCGGTCCTGTGCCCGGAGAAGCACGCGACGTTGGGAAGCGCGAAAGCATCGTCGAATGTCCGGGCATCGCTCCCGTGATGGGCGAGAAGCAATCGTGCTTGCGCTCTTGTCGTGATCAAGTTTCCCCTGGGAATGTCCGCTGCAGCACAGGCTGCACGGTATTCGTCGTGTGCAGTCTGGATCTCGCCAAGGATGAGAGAGCATTCCGCCCGAGTCACCGCTGCCCAATAATCCTCGCCGGAGTGTGCGCGGCCCAGCCGCGCCCGGACCTCTCTGGCCAGCGTGCGTGCCTGATCGCCGCGGCCCGCGAGAAAGGCCATGGAGGCGGCATTGACCCCCGGGAAGGCATCTCCTCCAGACTGACGGTAAGCTTGCAGGTAGTGCTCAAAGCTGTCGCTCAGCAGGCGTGCGTCGCCGGTGGCCTTCCAGCCATCCTTGCAGACGCGCCCGCGTAGCGCCTCGACACGCCACGGAATGTCGGGGACGTCGGTCTCGCCGGCAAGCAGCTCGCCGCGGTCGACAAGCATCTCGAGGCAACGTTGCGGTGAGCCCGCGCGGGCCAGTGCCAGTGCTTCCAGGTAAGCCATTTTCGGCAACTCACCAAAGAACTGGCGGCTCTCGGCCGCAGCTTCGAGGACGAGGAAGTTCTCGCCGAGCGTGGTCAACCGCGCGGCAACGCCCTCGTAAAGTGCCGGCTCCAGCCGCCAAAAAGGACGAAGCCGACTGCGCCAGACCGAGCGCACGGCCGCCGGTCGCATCGGGGCTCGCCCAAGCAAATTTTCTTTCAGGGCCAGCACTTCGCCTTGCAGCGAATCTATGGTGATGGGCGGATTCAGACCTCGGAGATTGCCGCCGCGCGAGGACCCCGTCGAACAGGAAAATCCGCCACCCGTGGAACGCACGGTTCCGTCTTGTCAAAAGCACGTTGCGAGCCGCAGATTCGCGGAAGGTGGTCTGCGCCCGCTACAACAAGTATTCCGTGGTCTCTCTCATCTGGCACTCGCTGGCCGGCGCGGGTTCCATCATTGTCAATCTTGCCAGATGGCGACCGACCGTCTTAGAAACCGAGTGCGTCGGAAGAATTGCGGAATTTTTTCGCAGCGCGCTCGCGCCGGCCCTGACCATAACTTTCCTTTACGGCTTCGGGTTCGCTTACTTCGCGTTGACGAGGATGCCTTCCGTGCAGTTGTTCCAGGATGTTGCCATGCCGCACATGGGGGGAATCTTTTTCCTCTATGTCATTCCGGCAGCGATCACGAGCCTCGTGGTCATCAGGGGTGTCGTCACCTTGACCTCCGACCTTGCCTCGATGCGGGCTTCGCAGGAACTCGACGCACTCGAAGTGGCTAGCCTGCATCCGGCACGGTTTGTTTTTCTTCCGCGCGCCCTGGCCTTGATCGTCGGCACGCCAGCGCTCTTCATCCTCGGCGTCTTTGCCTCCTTCTTCGGAGCGTGGCTCGCGTGCCAATTCAGCTTTGCCCCGCCGATCAACCAGTTTTGGGAGCAGTTCATTTACAGCGTGACCTCCCTCAAGGCCTTGGTGGCTTTTGCCAAGGTCGCATTCACCACGCTGATTATGACCTTCGTCGCCGGCTATTTCGGTTTCGGCGGCCAGACGGCGCGCGTGGAAACCGTCGGCTCGGCGACTACGGATGCCGTGGTCACGGTCACGCTGGCTATTGCCACCGTCAACATTCTCGCAGGACTGCTCCTAGATCCCTGATGAGACCCCTGAGCGTTCGCCGATTATGTCTCGGAGAAGATTTTTCTCCGGGGGAGGATTTCAACTTCGACGTCGAACAGGGTGAGATTGTCTGCATCCTCGGGGATAACGGCAGCGGAAAGAGCCTGCTCCATTCCTGCCTTTGCGGACAACGTCGTTCGCCCGAGGCCTCTGTATCCGTGTGCGGGCAAGAGTTGTTTGCTAGTCGTTCGCGCCCTGCTGCTTTGGCGGCCCTCGGTGTCGTGTTCCAGCATCCGGGGCTCCTGCGCACGTTGTCCGTCTATGACAATGTTGCGCTACCCTTCCTCGAGTCTTCGATTGCCTCGGGCGACCTTCTGGCCGAACTCGTCGGGCTCAGACTCCGTTTGCTCGGCTGCGGGCACTTGCTCGGCGACGAAACCGGATCCCTCGGCAACGGCGAGAAACGGTGTGTCGCCCTGGCCCGGGCTCTCTCCGGCTCGACCCGGGTTCTTCTGGCCGACGATCCGACGGCGGGCTTGTCGCCCGGGCTGCAGGCCCGGGTGGGGGAGTTGCTCACGGCCCTGATTAATCGCGGCGCGCTCGACGCTGCGGTGCTTTGCACGCAGGACATCGACTTCGCCCTGCGCGTCGGCACACGGTTCCTTTTTCTGCCTTCGCCGGTCGAGGGACGCCTGACAGGTGGCATCAGGGAGGAGCGGCGAGCAGCCGATGTTTTGAACGAACCCCGTCCCCGCGAAATATCTGCCTTCCTCTCCCGGCACCGAGACTGGCATAGATAAAAGCTGATGAGTGTGCCCAACACCCCTGACGGAGAAAAAGCTGCTCCCCGCAAAAAGCAGCGCACGCTTGGTCGGCGGGTTGGGGCGCAGGTCCCTGTGCTCGTAATCATCGGGGCCTTCGTCATCGCCGCGGCCATTTTTCTTTTTCGCGAAATCGGGTCACATCAATCGTCCCTCTCTTCCGGGAGCGACCCCATTGTCTTCCGCTCGGATTCTGCGGAAGGCATCATCTACGGCACGCAACTCCAGTGCCAGGGTCTGACCATCGGACGCGTCAAACGCGTGCTGGCCGAAAACGATCCGGCTGGCGGGAAAATCTCCTTCCGGATCGAAGCAGCATTGGACGGCCCCTACGCCAACTGGAATTTCAAGCCCGATCCCATCGTTCGCGTCGGCCTCATCCGCACCGATTATGTCTCTCTCAACACCATAGAACTTCAATATGACGGCACCTCCGCGAAGCCACAGCGTGACTTTTCACTCGTCTTCGATAGCGGCGAGGGAAGCAATATGCAGGACGACGCCACGGCATTGCTCGCGTCCCTGGCGAGCAGCCATCAAGACGTCACGCGGAGAATCGACTCGGGAGAGGCCACCACTTTGGAAAAGACCCTCTGGAACAGCGCGGAGAGCGCGGAGAAAATCAGAACTGCAATATCCCAGATTACCGATGACGTCGACGGGCCCAGCACCATCAAGGAATTCCAAACAAGCGTCGGCAAGTTGTCCCGCGTGGTGGATGACTTGGGTGCGCAGGTGACCATCCTGACGAAAGAATCGACCGAGTTGGTTGGTCTCTCCAAGCAAGCCGTCGACCAACTCAATGGCACGATCCAGCGAATGGAAAAGAACTCCCTGGATTTTCTCGGAGAGACGCCGGCGCAACGCCGCGCCGTGCGGTCTGAAATCGTGAGCACACTCGAGGGGCTCCAAGGTGCCGCGTCTGCGCTCCGGGATCTTGCCCAACGCACTGGCGACACGGGCATGGGTCGTCTCATCATAAAGAAAAAAGAGCCGGAACGTGCCGGCAGTGAATCCCGTTAGGGTCGCCAGTTTTCTTGGCGATCGCCGCAGGCGAATTCGAACGCAGTTCGAGCCGGAGGCCGCCTTGGCG
>CAZJGQ010000010.1:0-26549 GCA_964545425.1 uncultured Chthoniobacter sp.
GCGAAAGTGCGGCCGAGTCCGCGCACGATGCCGTAGCTGAAGGCAGCGCTGTTTCCGTCGTAGTAATTGACCGACATCATGGAGGTCGGGAGTTCGGTCAGGCCGAAAGCGATGTTGCCGAGGCCGCGGCCGAGCTTGCGGGTCGGGCCCCACTCGGAGGACGGCGGTTGCTGGATGTCGGCCTGGGCAAGGGCCGCGAGCAAGACAACCGCGGTGCAGGTCAGGAGGGCTTTCATGGTTATTTTCTAAGCCCCGGCGGGCCGGTTTGGCAAGCGGGGAGGGCGGTCTAGTCGCCCAACTCCACATTCCAGCAGCCTACGTCGACGAAGTGCCGCCAGGAATCGTGGACCGAGGAGGAATAGGTCAGATGGATGAAGGGGCGCCAGCGGGGGCGCTTGGGCTCCTTGAGGAGCTGCATGTTGGCCTCATGGGGAAGGCGGTTGCCTTTGCGCGTGTTGCAGGGGATGCAGGAGCAGACCACGTTTTCCCACGTCGTCTGGCCGCCGCGCTGACGGGGCATGACGTGGTCGAGGTTGAGTTCCTGGCGGTCGAGTCGGCGGGCGCAATATTGGCAGGTGTGATTGTCGCGCTCGTAGATGTTTTGGCGCGTGAATTTGACTTCCTTGCTCGGAAGGCGGTCGAAGAAGAGTAGGACAACCACGGTGGGGACGCGGATGTTGAAGCGCACGGCATGGACCATGTCGCTGCCCGGTTCGGCCTGCGAGAAGTCGTGCCAGCTTTGGAAGTCGTGGGTCAGGTAGTTGTTGTCCGCATCGCGCCAAACGACTTGGGCGTGTCCCTGGTAGAGCAGGGTGAAGGCGCGGCGGGCGCTGCAGACATTGACTGCCTGCCACAGCCGGTTGAGGACCAGCACATGTCTGTCGAGCAGCGACTCCATGGAATGGGTGGTTGGGTGGACGTTGATCGCGACCGCGCGGACATTACCGGAGGCCGCCATCTCTGTCAAACGGACCGGACGCGGGGCGCTCGGGGTAGCGTTGCTTTTTCAGGGGCCCGTCAGTAGTGTGTCCGGTTCGATGAGATTTCTCCGCTTCATCGCCTTTTCGGCCGCCTTGGTCTCCGGGCTGGCAACCGACCGGGCCCATGCGCAGGACGACCCGGCGCGGGAGTATTTTTCGGCTTACCAAGAGTATCAACGGGCCGAAAGGCTGGAGCGCGAAGGCCGGAATCCGGACGCCATCGCGAAGTTCCGTTACGTGGCCACGCAGCTGAGCCAGATCAAATCGCAATTCCCCGACTGGCAGCCGATGGTCATCGACTTCCGTTTGGGCAAAACCAAGGAAGCGATCCTCCGCCTCGAGGGCTCGCTTGATTCGGCCACGCTGGGTCCACCGCCGGACCTGCCGATGGTCGAAGCCGGAGATGAAGACGTTCTTCCGCCCTTGCAGACCGGCCGCCGCGATTCCGTCGGCGTGCCTGTTTCCATTTCCATTTCGCCGGGAGAAGAGGGCGCCGGCGCTCCGGTCGAGACGGTGATCGAGGATGTCGATTTGCCGCCCGGCGACGATGACTCGGCGCGCTTGCGCGAGCAACTCCGCGCGGAGCAAAGCCGTAACGCCGAACTCGAAGACAAACTCCGCCAAGGCGAAGCGGACCTTTCCGCCGCCAGCATGGAACTGGAGAAAACCAAAGTCGCGGTCGTTGATCTCAACACCCAGCTTCGTCAGGCCAAGGAAGCTGGAGGCATTTCTCCCGAGGTCTCGCAGGCGGCCCAAGAAGAGATCGAGAAGCTCAACGCCGCCGCCAAAGAATTGGAGGCCGCCGTGGCCGCGGCCAACGCGGAGAAGGAAGACTTGACCAGTCGCATGGCCGAAAGCGCCAAGCAGGTCGAGGAGCTCACCGCCCGGGCCGAGACAGCGGAGGCGCGTACCAAGGAATTGGAGGCCGCACGCGAAACAATCACCACCGCCCGGGACCAGGCGGTCAAAGAGGCCGAGGAGGCCAAAGCCGAAGTGGAGATCCTCACGGTCCGTGTGACCGAACTCGAGGTAGAACGCACGCAACTCGTCGCCGCACGCGACCAAGCGCAGCAAGAAGCGGCCGAAGCCAAGACGGCGCTGGAAAAATCCGCCGACCTCATCGAAGCGAACAAGCAGCTCGAGCAAAAGTTGGCCGAGGCTGCCACGCAGATCGAGGGCATGGCCAGCGATGCCAAAGCGAAGGAAGAGGTCATCACCGGATTGCAGACCGATCTCGACAGCGTGCGCACCCAGCTGGCCGAGGCGCAGACCAAGCTCAAGGACGACCGCGAGCGCTTTGACCAATTGCAAATGGTCAACGACCAGCTGCTCAAAGAATACGACGAGGTCACCGGCGCGCTGGCTGCGGTCAAGCTGGGCGATGTCACCGCCGCGGAAGCCAAGCTCATCCAGCAGGAGAACGAGGTCCTCCGTGGCATCATCATGCGCCAGATCAAGGAACAGGCGCGCCGCGAGCAGGCTTACCGCCTTGCCCAGGAAGAAATGGAGCGTTTGGAAATCCGTTCCGACACCCTCAACGACAGAATCAACCAACTGGCCAAGCCCACATTGGAGCTCTCCGAAGCCGAGCAGGAAATGCTCAAACGCCCGGTGGTCACCGTGCTCGATACCAGCACGGACCGCATCTCAGCCCAGATCGAGATGCTCAAACCCGACGGGGACGCCGCCACGGCTGCACCTTCCGGCGAAGAAACGGCGGAAACGGCCACGGAAGCGACTGCAGACGAAGCCACGGAGGAGACGGTGACCGAAACCACCACGGTGACCGAAGCGACCGAAGAAGTTGTCGTAACCGAGGAGGCAACAGAAACCACGGAGACAGCAGCGGCAGCCACGGCGCTGACCACCGAATTGTCACCCGAGGTGATGGCCCTGATCACCGAAGCCCGGGACCAATTCGTCAAAGGCAATTTCGCCGAGGCGGAAAACCTCTACCAGAAGTTCGTCGAACTGCAGCCCAACAGCGTGGTCGCTTTGGCCAACTTGGGCGTGGCGCAATTCCGTCAGGGCAAGTTGACCGCCGCCCAACTCGCATTGGAAAAAGCCATCGCCGTCGATCCCAAAGACGCCTTCAGTCTGACGACCCTCGGTGCCGTGATGATCGAGCAGAGTCGCATCGAGGATGCCATCGGTTATCTCGAGCGGGCCAACGAATCACAAGCGGACGACCCCATCACGCTGAACTACCTGGGTGTCGCCTCCAGCCAGCTCGGCCAATTCGGCAAAGCCGAGCAATCCTTGCGCCGCGCCATCACCGTGAATCCGGAATACGCCGAAGCGCACTTCAATCTCGCCGTGATCTACGCCACGGCCAAACCGCCCTCCATCGCGCTGGCCAAGCGTCATTACGAAAAAGCCTTGGAGCTTGGCTCCACGCCGGACCAGCGCCTCGCCGCGATGCTGCAGGCTTCGCCCGGAAGCTGATTACCCGCCTCCGCGCCGGCGTGCTGCGGAACCGGTGCCGCGACCGAAGCGGGCGATCATGAAGGCGCCGCTGAGGAACATGAAAAGGCAGTAGACGACGGAAGGCATGGCGATGCGGGCGCTTTCGAGGAGTCCGAGGGTGATGCCCAGAGCAAGGGTGCCGTTCTGGATGCCCGTTTCGATCGCGATGGTGACGCGCTGGTCGCGGGGAAGAGCGAAGATCCAGCCGGCGACGAAACCGACCAGCATCATAACGATGTTGAGGGTGATGGCGGCGGGACCGGCGACGATGAATTGGTGGACGAGGTCTTTTTCCCGGGCCACCGCGGCGGCAATGATTAGGGCGAGGAAGACGAGCGAGAAGATACTGGCGGGGCGCTCGAGGCGATCGGCTGTCTTGGGTCGCAGATGGCGGACGGTCATGCCGCAAATGATCGGAAGAATGGTGACGAGGGCGAGTTGCCCGAGCGTTTTCCAAAAGGGCAGGGCCACGTCGGCGCCGGCGCCGAGGAACCAGTCCATCGACCAGCGGATGATCCACGGAATGGTGAAGACGCAGACCACGCTGGAGACGGCGGTGAGGGTGACGGAGAGGGCGGTGTCGCCTTTGGACAAGTGGGTGATGACGTTCGATGTCGCGCCACCGGGGCAGGCGGCGAGGACCATGAGCCCGACCGCCAACTCGCCCGGCAGGCGAAAGATCAGCGCGAGGGCGAAGGCCACGGCTGGTAGCAGGAGGAGTTGGCAGGACAGGCCGATGATTTTGGCCTTCGGCTTGAGCACCACGCGGCGAAAGTCCGCGGGCACAAGACTGAGACCCATGCCGAAGAGAACGGCGAAGAGGGCGACGGGGAGCGCGAGCTGTTTGAGGAGTTCGCCGGACATGCGGCGAAGGTGCACGAGGACGCGCGGGGCGTCGATGATGGAGCGAGCAGCGGCCCGCTGGGCCAGAGGGCCCTACCGGGCGGCTAACAATCGGCGCTCTCGCAGGCGGCATCCACGCGGTCGGCGGCGGCCTCGAGTTGCAGTTTGAGATCGTGCAATGCAGCCCAGGATTCGGCGATGTCGGGTCCCCATTCGCCTTCGAGGCCTTCGAGTTTGGCGTTGGGCGAGGGATGGCAGGCGAGGTTCTCTTCGATCAGGCAGGCGATGGTACGCAGCGCGGGGCCGTGGTAGGGAAGGTGCAATTCAAGCCGGTGCGAGAGAAGGTTTTGGTTCGCCATACGCGGAAAGATTTCACCGATCCGGCCGGGGTGCAAGTGGCGGGATCAGGATTTTTTCGCGTCGACCAAGGTGGCCAAAAGCGCGGGTTCGACCGCGCTGAGGTCGGGTGCGACGCGATCGGCCGAGCCGAGCGCTTCCGCAGGCTCCGTGGTCGCCACGGCAAGCACTGGCATACCGGCCCGCTTGGCCGCTTCGATGCCGACGAGGGCATCTTCGATCACCACACATTCCGCGGGCGCGGCCCCGAGGCGCTCCGCGGCGAGCAGGAAGATCGATGGGTCGGGTTTGCCGTGAACAACTTCCTCACCGGAGACGATGACGTTAAAGAATTGCCGCAGATCCATGAGATCGAGCAGGCAGTCGAGATTGGCGCGTTCGGTCGACGAACCGATGGCGCAGGGGATGTGCGCGGCCTGCAGTGTAGTGAGGAGTTCGCGCACGCCGGGCAGGGGTTGGATGCCGTGTTGGCGGACCAGGCCGCGGTAGATCTCCTCCTTCTCGTGGGCGAGGGCATCGACTTCCGATGGATCCGTGGCCCAGCCGAGGTCGGGAATGATCACGTTGTTCTTTTTGCCGAAGCCGCGTTTGAAATGGTCGGCCGGAAGGGGAAGACCGCGTTGCGCGGCGAGGATTTCCCAGCTGCGTTCGTGGTGCGCCGACGAATCAACGACCACGCCGTCCCAATCGAAGATGACTGCGCGGAGCATTACGAATTTCCGGCGAGGTGGTCGGGAAGAGTAGAAGCGGCGTCCCCGCCGCTTAGCCAAAAATGACAAGCGGCGGGGACGCCGCTTCTACTTTTTGCCTCCGACGGCATCTTACAATCCCGCGTCGGTCACCGCACCGGTCGACGCGCTGGTGGCCAAGGCGCCGAATTTGGCCAGCACGCCGCGGCGGTAGCGCGGGGCGGGCTTTTTCCATTTGGCCTTGCGGCGTTTCAGTTCGGCGGCGGGCACGTCGATGGTCAGGCGATGTTTGACCGCGTCGATTTCGATGGTGTCACCGTTTTTGACCAAGGCGAGCGGTCCGCCGTCGAAGGCTTCGGGTGTGATGTGTCCGACAACAAAGCCGTGCGTGCCGCCGGAGAAACGTCCGTCGGTGATGAGCGCGACGTCCTTGCCAAGGCCTTTGCCCATGACGGCCGAGGTGGGTCCGAGCATTTCCCGCATGCCGGGGCCGCCGCGCGGTCCTTCGTAGCGGATGACGATAACATCGCCTTTTTTGACCCCGCCTTTGAGAACGGAAGCGAGGGCGGTCTCCTCGGAATCGAAGACGCGCGCTTTGCCGCGGAATTTCTCTCCTTCCTTGCCGGTGATTTTTGCCACCGCGCCGCCGGGGGCGAGATTGCCGTGGAGAATGACGAGATGGCTGTCCTTTTTGATCGGTTTGTCGAGCGGACGGATGATCTGCTGGCCTTTGGGGTAAGGTTTGAAGGGTGCGAGGTTTTGCTTGAGCGTTTTGCCCGTGACCGTGAGGCAATCGCCGTGGAGCAGGCCCGCGGAAAGGAGTTCCTTCATCATCGGCACGATGCCGCCGATGCCGACCAGTTCGGACATGAGGTATTTGCCGCTCGGTTTGAGGTCGGCAAGGACGGGCACGCGGCGTCCGATCTTGGTGAAGTCGTTGATGTCGAGTTTGACGTTGGCCGCATGGGCCATGGCGAGCAGGTGAAGCACGGCATTGGTCGATCCGCCCAGCGCGATGATCACGGTGATGGCATTTTCGAAAGATTCGCGCGTGATGATGTCGGAGGGCAGGATGCCGCGTTTGAGCAGATTGACCACCGCGGCCCCCGCATCGCGTGCGTCGGTTTTTTTGTGGGCGGAAACAGCGGCCTGCGCCGAGCTGTTGGGCAGGCTCATCCCCATGGCTTCGATGGCCGATGCCATGGTGTTGGCCGTATACATGCCGCCGCAGGAACCGGCGCCGGGGATGGCGCAGGATTCGATTTTTTGCAGCTCCTTGTTGTCGATTTTTTTCGCGGCGTGCTGTCCGACGGCTTCGAAGACCGAGACAACGTCGAGGTTCCGACCATTGAGGCAGCCCGGAAGGATCGTCCCGCCGTAGACGAAGACCGCGGGGCGGTTGAGGCGCGAGATGGCCAGCATGCAGCCGGGCATGTTTTTGTCGCAGCCGCCAATGGCGACGAAGCCGTCGAAGCCCTCGCAGCCGACCACAGTTTCGATCGATTCCGCGATGACTTCGCGCGAAACGAGTGAATATTTCATACCCTCCGTGCCCATGGAAATGCCGTCGGAAATGGTGATGGTGTTGAAGATGACCGCTTTTCCTCCCGCGGCATTGGCTCCGCCGGCCGCCTCGCGGGCCAGCACGTCGATGTGCATGTTGCAGGGCGTGACCATGCTCCACGTCGAGGCAATGCCGACTTGGGGTTTGGCGAAATCTTTTTCCCGGAATCCGACCGCGTAGAGCATGGCCCGGCTCGGGGCGCGCTCGGGTCCGTCGAGGACCTGGGAGGAATATTTGCGGAGGATGTTGCGTTTCGGGCGGACGGATTTCTTGCTCACGTCGGTATCGTAGCCGTGCGCCTTGCGCGGGTTAAGCGCAAAAGGAGCTATTGCGCACCGGGCGCCGAGCGGATGCGTTCCATCTCTTCCTCGAGTTCGCGGCGCTGAGCGTTAGTTAGCCCCGGTGCGGCGGCAGCGGCGGCGAACTCACGCAGAGCGGGGCGGGCCAGACCTTGCTTCGCATACGACTGCCCGAGATAGAGATGATAAAATCCGGCATCCCCACCGCGCGCCGTGGTCAGGGCGATGAGACGCTCGAGCAATTCCGCCTCGGTTTGGAAAGCGCGCGCCGCGTTCGCCGCCCGGGCCGCCAGCCAAAGCGTGCCCAGATCACCCGGAGCGAGTGCCGCCGCCCGCTGCGCCGCGGCGTAGGCGTCGTCGGTCAATCCTGCATGAAGCAGCGCTTCGCTCCGCGTTTCCCAAGCAAGTGGAAGGGTGGGGTCGAGCTGGGTGGCGCGTTCGCTTTGCTCGATTGCGCCGCGCACATCACCGAGCGAAACAAGAACGCGGGCACGAGCGGCAGCTGCGGGGGCGGAGAGGTCTGAGTTGCGGACCGCGGAGGCGGACAGTTCGCCCGCCTCGGGCAGCGCGCCAGCGGCAAGGCTGGAAAGAGCGGCTGCTGAAAGAAAACCCGAGCGGTTGGCGCCGCCCCACATTTCGCGGGCTGCTTGCTGGGCCGGTTCAGTGGCGAAGACTTCGTTGCGCGGCGCGCGGACAAAAAGCACGCCCGTGGCATCGACCGCTTCCAATCGCCAGTCTGGCGATTCTCCGAGATGGCGGGCCAGCGGGGCATAGTCGGATTTGTCGCCGAGCACCCAGACCGCGTCATAGCGTGTCTGCCGATCCTCGGCGCGCCAGAGGGAAGGTTCACGTGCGAGCCGCGGGTCTGCGGTTGTTCCGGCGCCGGCGGGCAAAGGCCCGGACAACCGCGCCAAGGCCATGCCGCGCGGGTTGAGGTAAATTTTTCCGTCGTTCGGCAGCTTGTCGCGCGTGAGGGTGGGTCGCACCACCGAGTCGGTCATGGCCAAGGCATACCACCGCGGCATCGACTCGAGGGATTGCCAAGCGGCAAGACCGGCGGCGATGAGGATGGCCGTGGCTTGCATCCACCAACGAAAGCGGAAACCGATGTGCCGCCATTGTCCGACCGCCGCAGACCAACAAGGGATGAGCCACAAGGCGGCGGCCCAAAGGTAAGCGGTCTGGCCCGGCAGCGCGCCGAGGAGAAGCAGCGCGGGTGCAAGCACCGGTCCTCTTGTGGCGGTGCGCCAAGCTCCGCCGGCGGCGAAGGCCAAAATGGTCAGCACGAGGAGCAGGGCTAGTATTGCCGGCAGAGACAGCGCGGCTTGCGGTGACCAGAAGGTGAAGATGTTTGCCTCCGACCATACGCCGAAGCCTCGAGGCGTGACCTGCGTGGCTGCCACCGTGGCCAATGCGCCCCATGCGGCGAGTTTGCGCGGGAGTCGCGACCAAGACTCGAGAAGAGCGGCCGCCACAACGAGGAGAGCGCCGGGTGAAAGCCAAACGGCAAGCCATGCGGCGAGCGGGAGAGTGAAGGCGATGATTTTCGGCGGGCGCCCATTCGTCGCGGTGTCCCAAAACGACAAGACGAGCACGGCCAAACCGAACCCGGCCAACCCGCTTTCTGTTTGGGAAAGAACCACCGCCAGCAAGGCGGGCACGAGCGGACCGAGGCCGCGCCATGACTCCGAGGAAAGCGAACGGAACCAGCAGACCACGGCCAGCCACGCGATGATAACGTGGGCGTTTTGCCACGCGCGGGGTCCGGCGGTGGCGAGTAGGGACTGGGTCACTGCCCCGAACAGCGTGAGGGGATCCCATGCCGACGGACCGGAGAGTAGCCACCCGCCGGCTGCTTCCGCCGAAGCGTGGCCGATCGCATCGGGTCCGCGGAGCATAACGAGCGCGCCCAAAACAACCAGCGAGGCGAAGACCATGGCCGCGAGGCGGCGCCAATTGCTGCGCGAGTCGGCTTTTTCCATGCGTGGCGAATGATTCGGAGCGGCGCCGTCATTGGCAAGGCCAAGGAACGATCGTGAAAACTGCACCCCACGGGTTGCCTCGATGGCCGGGCGCGGTTAATTCTGGTCCATGCGCAATTTTCTCCTCATTGTCTCAGCCATGCTTTCTTTCCTCGGATGCTCGCGCGAGGCCGGTGCCATTTCCGTCGGCGATGAAGCTCCGCGTCTCACTGCGCGCGACCAGAACGGCGGGGAAATCAACTTGGCCGAGGCTTACGCCAAGGGTCCGACGCTGGTTTATTTTTATCCCAAAGCCGGCACACCCGGATGCACGGCGCAGGCTTGCTCGCTGCGCGATGCGTTTCCCGATTTCGCCGCGGACGGTGTTCAGGTCGTCGGGGTGAGCGCCGACTCGGTCGAGGCGCAGAAAAAATTCGCCGAGGAATACAAATTGCCCTTCACCCTCTTGGCCGACACGGACCTCGCCGTGGCCAAAGCCTTCGGCGTTCCAACTGTCCCGGTGCTCGGCGTGCCCAAGCGCCAGTCCTTCTTGGTCGTGGACGGGAAAATTGCTTGGATCGTGGAAAGTGCGAAGACCGGCGACCATGCCGCGGAAGTGCGGGAGGCGTTGGCAAAGCTCGGTTCCGGCAAAAAATCTTGAGCACGCATCCTGCGGCGCTACATTACGCGTTCTTCAAGCGAGGGTTGGTAGCTCAATGGTAGAGCAGCGCCCTTTTAAGGCGTTGGTTGTGGGTTCGAGTCCCACCCGACCCACTTTCTCCAAAAGCTAGCAATTCTAGCTAGGGATTGGAGAGGAGGTGGGAGGATAAGGAGCATGGCCGGCTGACACCGGCGCCGCTCAACATTTTTCAAGCGTCGGAAGACCCTTGGGCCATCGACTGGTCCTCGCAACTTGGCCGATGCGAACAGCCGATGCACGCATAAGCGGGGAGAAGGCCGTAAGAATTTTCAGGCCGGTGGATCGCGCCGTCCCATCGCGATTTTACCGACGGAATATCGCGCCGGGATGGCGCGATCCACCTTTGCGAGGCATCGCGGCGATGCAGTCGGTGCAAAAAAGCGCTGAATCAGCCGCTTGACGACCAACCAACCATCTGGTTGGTTGAGGGCATGAAAACGATCGGCATTTTCGAGGCCAAAACGCATTTTCCGGCGCTGTGCGAGAGTGTGGCCAGCACGCGCACGCCTGTCATGGTGAGCAAGCGAGGTAAGCCCTTGGTCATGATCGAACCGCTGACCGAGGAGATGGCCACCGGACGTGCGGACATCCACACGGCTTGGCGCTCTTGGAGGGCGAAGCACAGCGAGATTCCCGGTGATTTTCCCGAGGTGTGGCGTCAGCGCGGGCGCGCCAAAGACAGCCCGCTGCGGGATTGAGCATGCGCTACTTGCTCGACACCTCGGTTTATTCCCAGCCGTTGAGGAAGAAGCCGGTTGAAGCGGCATTGCTCCGGTGGAAAGAGGTCGGGGACTCGGCGTGCGCGATCAGCGCGGTGACGGCTGGCGAGGTCGAATATGGCCTGCAGTTGGAAAATAGTGCGCGTCGGCGCGAAAAGTTCCGGTTTCTGCTCGAGGGAAGGCTCGCGGTTTTGCCGACCGATACCGCAGTCTGGATGGAGTTTGCGCGTCGCAAAGCACGTCAGAAAAAAGCCAGCCGCGAAATTGCCGATTTGGACCTTTTGATCGCGGCGACCGCTTTGGTCCATCGCTTGACAATCGCGACGCTCAACACGCGCGACTTCCGATTGGTGGAAGGTTTGGCTTGGGAAGATTGGTCGCGTTGAGCCTGGGTTAAGTTCTGGCAGGTGAAACGTTCGAAGATGGGAAAGTGGGAAGGTGTCCGGATTATTCGTGCGGCACGCGGATGGCGAGGGCGGTGGCGGATTTGACGGGGGCGGGGACGGCGACGTTGGCGCCGAGGCCGTAGCCGGTGGGGTAGCCGCCCCAACCATAGGCCAGACCAGTGCCGAGAACGGGAGCGGCGCCCCACGGTTCGCCGATGGCGAGTTTGGTCAGTCCGTTGGCGCCGAGGCTAGCGGCCTCTTTTTTAAGGCGTTCCAAGGCGAGGTCTGTCGTTCCCTGCGCGCTCCAGCGGAAGGAACCGCGGCTGTTCGCGGTGATCAGGGCGACTTCCTCGGCGTTGGGCGGCGGGTTGAGGTAAATCTGCACGGCGGCGGGATCGATGGGCGGATGCGCCTTGCCGAGGAGGACGTGCGAGGAGTGGAAGTTGGCGCAGCCGGCGCAGAGCAGGGCGGCCAATGTGCCGAGACTTCGCATGGCAAAAAGAGTGGCAGATTGACGCGGCGGCGTCATCTGTTAGCAGTGGCCCATGTCTTTGGGGCGTTGGATTCGTATCGTTTTGTTGCTGGGCCTCGTGGGAGCGACCGGCTGCACAACGACCAAGGTGAAACTTCTCGGCCCGGCCGAGCCTCCGACGGATCCGAGTCAAATTGCGCTCTACGGCAAAATGCCCCGAAATTTCCGTGCCCTCGCACTGGTCGAGGCGCATGTCTACCTTGCGGGCTTGGTGTCCGATCAGAGGAAAACGCAAATGGCGATCGATGCCCTCGCCGACGCTGCGGCCAGTGTCGGGGCGGACGGGATCCTTATCCGAAACCTCCATCCGGCGGCCATCAATGCGTTTGGCTACGGCCAACGCGCTTTCCGTATGGGCACGGTGGAGAACAATTTCGCCCACATGACGGCGATGCATGCGGTGGCGATTCGGACGGAGTAGGCGGCGAACGCCGGACGGATGAAACTTGAGTTGGAGCCGGAGTTCTGCGCCAGCGGCACGGAGACAGGCGGTAGCCAAACCTGAGTTTGGGGAAGATGTGATGGGGTGAGGCGGCTTGCTGCTGGTTCGGTGCTTCAGTGTTTCGGTCAAGCGGTGTTTGCCGCGGGGCTGTCTTCGCTGCGCTTCGGCTCGGTAGGTCGGTAGGCCGAGGCTGCTGACTCTTTACCTTCGCACCTTTCCAGTTTCCCACCCCCCCTCGGGACTGTGAATAACTCCTTTGACTCTGAAGCGGCTTCTGGCCAATATTTTGAGGTTTTCCCCGGCCCCGAAATCCGTGCCTTCCGCTCGCGCCAAATCAGCCTCCCGACGCTTGTTTTTCCTGCAGAAATTTCTGTGGGGCGTGCCTCTGTTCCTCATCGCCGGCTTGGTCGCCCTGGCCCAAGAGAATCCTCCGGCTGATCCCGCGCCTTCGCCGGTCGAAGAGGTGATCGAGGAGATTGTCGAGGCCGCAAAATCTCTCGCTGTTCCGGAGCCAAGTCCGGCACCCGCTCCTGCCCCCAGTCCTGACCAGGCGCCCGTTGCTCCTTCTTTCGCGCCGGCTCGGGATGTCGAGGTGGCACCTGCACTGCCGCCGCCCGCGCCGCCGGTTCGCGGAGCCGATGTGGCCTTCCCGACGCCTGCGGGAGCAACAGCGGGCGAACCTTTGGTCATGTTCGGCCGTCCGGCGCCCAAGCCAGAATACGGCGGTCCCGGCAACCTGCGCGCCTCGCAACTGCGCAGCATGCCGCAGGAGAGGTTCACCTTCGACCGCTCGACGCTGCGCGACGTGCTGCGTTACCTCGCCGAGTCGGCCGGCCTCCCCTATGTCGGCATCCCCGAGCATTCACCCAAGGCGCAGCGATTGGTCACCTTCCAGATGACGGCCAGTCCTTTTGCCGCGCTGGAGAGCCTCGCGCGGCAAAATGATATCCAACTCACCTTCGAAGACGGCGTCTGGTTCATGCGCATCCGCGATGCCAACCTCGACCGGGCCCGCGCGGTCGAGAAACAAAACGAACTTATCGGCGTGATCTACCAGCTCAAATACGACCCGGTGGACGTGGTGGACTTCAAGGGCTCCGGGGCGGGAGGCGGCGGAGGAGGAGGGGGCAATATGGGCGGTGGCTCCATGGCTGGAGGAGGCAATCAGACCGGCGGAACCGGCGGCAACACGGGCCAATCCTTCGGCACGCAGATGCCTCTGCAATATTCCCAGCGGGTCTTCGAGGCCAAGGCGCCGCGTATCGTCAATGAGATCCGTGTCATGCTCGGCATGAAGCCCCTGGAATACGGAGAGGGTGGCGAGGTCAGCGATCCGGAGACCGAGTCCGGCACGATTGCCCAGAGCATGCGCATCCCGCCGTTCGACGGGGAGTCGGCCGCCATGCCCACGGGGCAAGCGCAGCAGGCACCGGCCGCCGGTGGTTTATTGGGCGCGCTGACCCCCCAAGCAGCCGCTCCCGCGGCAAGCGGAGGCGAGGCCCCATCGGCCGAGTCCTCCGCTCTCTTCCCCGTCTACGTGCCGCCGCAGAAACCGCAGGTCATCTACAACTCGGACAGCAACCTGCTCTGGGTTGTGGCCACTCGCAAACAGCACAAATGGGTCGCCGACTACCTCAGCCGCGTGGACAAGCCGCAGGACTTGATCGCCATCGAGGTGAAATTCTTCGAGACGAACAAGAACCCCCAGACCGACTTCGGCATCAATTGGGAAGGGGTCTTCGGCGGGGATGGCTTGCAGGTGACGGGCTCTGGGTCGATCGGCACCGCCGACGGCGAATTGGGCAGCATCAGCGGTGCCAACGGTGCGGTCACCTTCAACGCGCCCTATTCCGCGGTTCTCACCGTGCAGCAAGCCACGCTGGCCATCCAAGCTTTCACCCGCGACCGCGAAGGCTCGCTGGTGCAATACCCGCGCGTTCTTACGATCAACAACCGCGAGGTGGCCATCACCTCGGCAGAGAACACGCCGGTCAACGTCGGCGTGCAAAACGTGAGCAGCGGCAATGTCGGCGGTCAGAATGTCGGGTCGCTCTCCTACCTCCCGACCGGCACGCAGATCAACATCCTGCCCAAGGCGGTGGGCAAGGACCAGATCGCCCTTACCGTGGCCATCACCATTTCCTCGATCATCGATCAGGTTCCGATCGATCTGGGCACCGGGGTGAATCAATACCCGGTCACCGCCGAGCGCGTCTACAATGCCTCCCTGCAAGTCGACTCCGGCTATACCCTGGCCGTGGGCGGTTTGGAGAAAAGCACCGACCTCCGTTCCACCGGCGGCATCCCCGTGCTCAAAGACATCCCCGGTGTCGGCTATCTCTTCAAAAACAAAAGCCGCAGCCGCAACCGTTCCAATCTCATCATCTTCATCACCCCCTATGTCATAAACGATCCTGCCCGCACGCCGGGCATTTCGGTCGACCCCGAGTCTACCCTGCCGATCCGTCCCGGTGTCCCGCCCCCCGCTCCGACCTTTTCTCCGGACGGGCAACTGCTCGGCGGATCCGGCGCGGTGCCCGCGGCTTTCGCTTGGCTGGAATACCAGTTGAAGTATTTCCGCCAGATCAACAAGGAGGCCCGCGATGACGCCAAGACGATCAAGGAGCTTCGCGGGGTGATCGAGCGGGCACGGGCTTTGTCCGAAGGTCTGCAGTCCGAGGTGCTCGAGGCCGCGGGCTACGCCCCGGCCAGCCTGCTCGACAATTCGGCCCGGGCCGACGCCCTGCTGGTCGAGCTGAACAAAGTTCTCGGAGCCGCCCAACTCGACCAGTTCCAACTGAGCGAGGGCTTCCCGTGATGCGCTTTTTGGCTCCGTCCAACAAGCGTGCTAATTTCAAGAGGGGCCCCAGCCCCGTCCGAACATGAAGTCCCATCGCCCCATAGTGACGGCGTTCACGCTGGTCGAGATCCTCGTGGTCACCGCGGTGATCGGCGTGATCGCGGGGGTGGGGGTGGTGGCCGTGACCGGCGTTCGGGAGAATGCCCGCCAGACGCGCCTGCAAAACGATGTCACTGTGCTCAACAACGGCATCGATGCTTACCGAGCGGCCGGCGGTGTCATTCCGGCCGGCGCCACGGCGGAGGAGGTCGTGGCCAAACTCAAGACGGTGGCCGATCCCGCGACCTCCACTGCCGCCTTCGGCGCGCCCGGCCCTTTCATCGACCCGCGCTTGCAGATCGTGATGCAGTCCACCGAGGAGGGCGCCGCGTCCTCTCCCCGGGCCGACTACCCGAACAACGCAGGATATTTCTACGTCCGCCAAGGCGGCGCGCGTGGGATCAAGGACTTCGTCCGCGGCGAAGCGGGTCCGGTCGTCACCGAAACACGCCAAGGCACCATGCCCTATGACCCCGACGGCGTCACCGACCGTGCGCCGTCTGTCCCCGCGACCGCATTGGCCCCGCAGGCCGTGGCCGGGCAAGATGACACATCGCAAGCCGGCCGAGATCTGGCCAAATTTCCGCGGCCCAAGCTTGAGGTGAGATACTACGGCGAAGCTTCCTTCGTGCCTTACGCCGGGGGCAGTTTGGAATTGTCCAAATACCCGCTCGACGTGCGCATCAGCAGCGCGGTTGCTTCGGCCTCCGCGCAACTGCAGGTAGGGCGGGACGGTGCCGCGCTCGCCGCCACGACCAATCCGTATTTGTTTTCCGGGTTGGACATCTCGAACTATCCCACCTCCAAACCGGTCTTTCTGTCCCAAGTGGCCAGCTTGGACCCCGGCAGGTTCACCAACAGCGATCCTTTGCTCGTCACTTTCGGGGTCATTCCCGAGCAGGTTCAGCCGGTCTTCCCCGTGGCGGACGATATTCCGGCGACCCTGACTTATTTCGAAGCGGGTGGTCCGATGATCATCGGGGGATTGGCTAGATCGAACACGCGTCCGCCGGTCACCGTGAGTTTGTCCAACGTCGACAAAGTTCCCTCCCGCTATCTCAGTCTCCTGCGCGGCGAACTGACCGTCGATTACACCCAACGCTACACCGACACGGTCAACACGGTGACGAATACCAATTTTTCCCCGGCCGGCGGCTTCCAGCCCGGCGTAGTGCCGATCGATGTGCAGGGTTTTGGCTCGGCCACGCAGATCGCCATCGATGCCTGGGTGGAGTCGGATAACAGCAACATCCTTATCTCGGGCGATGCCTTGCAGAAAACTATCTCCGTTGCGACCACGCCACTCAGCGTGGATGTGTTCCCGCTCAAACCGATCGGTCTGCCGCCGAGCGTGACCATCACAGACTCTGGGGATGTGCCGGTGGGTATGCGCAAGGTTTATACGCTGACGACGGGCAGTTCCGGCCTCGCGCCGCTGGATCCAGAAGGTGGCGGCGTCAAGATAGGCGCAGCTTTGGACTACACCGGTCCGATCACCAACTACCCGATCGCTACTTACACCGTCGTCGCACAAGCCACGGGTCCGGCAGGCACGGAGCACTGGTTTACATGCAATCCGGTGAACCGCACGTATATCGCCATCACCGCGGTCCCGCTCCAATACATCGGCCTGAATATGCGAATTGCGGACATCAATGGCACGGTAAGGGGTTCGATTTATCTGCAGCAGCCTCCCGGCAGCGGAAACCTTGCCGTGTCGATTCTGAACGCCGGAGCTACAATTTTAGGCAATGTATATGCACCAGGGACCCCGAAAGTCGTTTTGCCCGCCGGCGTTACGAATGGAGGCAAAACGGTTTTGAGGGGGGGAGAATTGGTTAGCGCTTCGACCGACGTCGGTATCGAGCCTGAGCGCATTGGCGGAAAGGAATATACAACTGACGGCGTTCTCGCCGTGCCGCAGCAGGATTTGCGCAAAATTGTCGACCTCTACGGCTCTGACAGACCTCAAAACTATGACGTGCAGATAAATAACGGGGCGTCAATCGACGGCAAACTGTATCGCCGTGCCGACCCGCCCCCAGTTAGCAGCGCCAAACCCGGACTGCCCTCGGGTATCGCTCTAAGCAACACTGCTGTCACCTTGACTGGAACCAATGTGCTCGCCGCAGGCTCCTACGCCTTGACGATGAACGACACAAATTCCGTGCTGCAGCTCGGTTCACCCGGCTCGATCACTTCTTATGTGTTCGGCGCAGGTAGCACTTGGACCGGAGGACGTGTGGAAATTCTCGGTCCAGTGCAGATTTACTTCAACTATGACCCTATCAACATTTCGGGAGTCATCTTTGGGAACAGCAATTCCATCTACCAAACCGGCTTTGTCGTTATGAGCAGCAACAGTGTGAACATCGACAGAGGTTCGGCTGTATACGGCCAGTGGGAGGCGCGCGACAGCACAATCACTATCGGCAGTGGTGGCGGACAGACAGTAACAGGCAGTTTGTATGGGAGTGCATTCGCCAATAAGATCAGTGTGGCTGGCTCCGGCTTCGTCGACGCCTCCGGCGGCAGCGACACGAACTCGGTGACACCTACTCCTTCGCCCACGCCGACTCCGAAGCCGCGGCCATCACCGAGTCCTACTCCGACTCCGACGCCCAGTCCCACGCCATGAACTACCTCCATCTTGATCCGGAATCTCCCATCGGTCAGCGCTTCAAGGAGCTGAGCCAGGACTCCCGCGTGAGCGACTTTTATCTCACGGCCAATGACCGTCTGGCCTACAAGCGCAACGGGCAGCTGACCTACGAAGACATTGTCTTTCACATGGATGTGCCCGAGCACCTTGAGCCGGGGTGCGTGGACAGCGCGATCGACCTGCATGGGCGTCGCTACCGCGTGAGCCAGATGGTGACCAAGGGGCGTCTGCGATGGGTGCTGCGTCTGCTTCCGCAGGACATTCCCACTCCGGAATCGATCAAGGTGCCCGAACCCGCGCTCAAGGCTTTTCTCGAGGCCAAGAACGGTCTCTTTCTCATTTGCGGCGCCACGGGCAGCGGCAAATCGACGACCATTGCGGCCATGGTGCTGCACCGGGCAAAGCGTCGGCGGGAACATATCATTTCTTTCGAGGACCCGATCGAATTCGTCTATCCGGACAACCTGCCCACGCTGGTCTCCCAGCGCGAGATGGGGTCCGACGAGGTGGACTTCGCCGGGGCGCTGCGCGCCGCGCTGCGCCAGGCGCCGGACGTCATCATCATCGGCGAGATCCGCGACGGCGAGACAGCCGAGATCGCCCTGCAGGCCTCGGAGACCGGTCACGTCGTGGTTGCGACGTTGCACACTTCGTCGGCCGCGCAAACCGTGCAGCGTTTCCTCAAGCTCATCCCGAGCGAGCGTCTCGACAGTTCGCAGGCCAGCCTGGCCGATTCGCTCAAGCTCATCATGTGCCAGCGCCTGCTTCTCGACGACCAGGCGGGCAAGCGTTTCCCCATCCACGAGGTGCTCCTGCAATACGACGGGGTGGTCAACATCATCCGCCAAGGCGACTTCAAGAAGTTGGATCAGGAATTGGAGACGGGATTCAAGCGCGGCATGTTCAACTTCGAAGCCAGCATCGAGACGCGACGGGGCGAGGGGTTTGTCAGCTCGTCCATGGTCAAAAAGAGCGGCTTCGGCTGGGAGGAGGCGCGGGAATACCTCGAGGCGCAGAAAGAAATCGTCCTCTAAATGCTCAACTACATCAAAGGCATCCTCAACTTCTCCGCCTTCCGGCCGGAGCCGGACGACCCGGCCTCGTCGTGGAAGCACCGTTTTCCGGGGAAGACGACCGTGCTGCTCAATATCGGCCGCTCCAGCCTGGCCTTTTCGGTCATCGATCCGAAGGGCCGGATCAAGTTCTCCGACCGCCGCCGCGGCGAATTGCGCGACCTGTTCGTCGATTTTCTCCCCATCGTGAAGGAGAATGCGACGGACGGCTGGTGCGCGCTCTCCCTCGACACGCGTTACATCATCAGCATCGAAACCAACCTCTCGCGCAAGGCCGGCTCCGAATTGGCGCTGCGCAAAGACCCGCGCAGCGTGCTGCACGGACGCTACGAGCGCGGCAAGCTCTATGCGGTGACCCACAACCCGGAGACCAACTCGAGCCTGCTCCTCAGCTACGATTCCGAGTTCATCAGCAAAACGGAGTTCACCCTGAAGGAGAGGGGACTCAAGGTCGGGCGGCTGATGTGCGGGACCTATGTTCTCCTGCGCCACGCCCTGAGCGAGACCAACACCAAAAAAGGCGTGGAAAACCCGGTGAGCGCCCTCTTCATTGCCATCTGCTCCGGCTCGGTCTGCGCGCTTCTCCAGGAAAAGGACACGTGGGTGGAGATCCGCTCGCGGCCCGATGTTTTTTTCGACGACCTGCAGCCCCTGACCGATTTTCTTTCGCCCTTCGGCGAACGCCTCGGGCCGGAGACCCCCGTTGTGCTGGTTTGCGACGAGCCCGTTCCGGAGCTGCCGGAAAAAGTGGCCGAGCTTTTCCCTGGACGCGAAATCAAAGACCTGACCCAAGAAGGGCTCCTTGTCCGCTTGGCCTTCGAACACTGACCATGCTGATCGACGCACGCAAAATCGACGATTTCAAAACGGAGCGGAAGGACCTTCTGCCGCCGCTTCCCATGGTTTTCCGTCTCGTTCCGCTTCTCTTTTATCTCGCCATCGTCTTCTTCGTCGTGGTCGGTTCGGTCGGCGTCTGGCATTCGCGGGTAGCCCAAGACAAGCGGCTCTCGCTGGTCAACGAGACGGCGGCTCTGCAGCAGGAAATCGAGCAGACCAAGGCGGCGCGCGGGGCGCTGGATGAAAAAACGCTCGAGGCCATGGACTTGGAAAACTGGGTCCTCGGCTCCATGCCCCTCCAACCGCTGGTGGTCGAAATCATCCGCAGCGTCGGGGAAAATTCCTCCATCGCGAACCTCAGCTTGGAGCGCGATCCGGAGACGCCCTCCCAGCTAAAGCTGGCTCTGACGTTGCGCACGGACTCCGACGCCCAACTCGATGCGACGCTCAAAGCGATTCGCAGCCTCAACTACATCGACCTTTCGCCCACCCAGTCCATGGTCCAGGGCAACCTCGAATACCGCGCCACCTTGCTGCGCAACGACCGCAAGGACGGCAAGTCGCCGACTCCCGAGGAGCGCAAAGAGGAGATCCTGCAACAATGAACGCCAAGCAGCTCGCCGCCCTGGTGCTCATCATCTTCATCGTCCTGCTCGTGCAGGTCGGGCTCTCCTTGCGCAACCAAGCCACCGCCTCGGCGGCCGAGGCCGAAGCCGCCTCGGTGGAGTTGACCAAGCTGAGGACGCAGCTGGAGGCCGAGAAGCGGATCTACGGGGACAACGAAAGGAACTCCAAGGAGTTGCTCGATTACATCTCCCTTTGGGAGCCTTACTTCGAGCTGATCGACCGGCAGCAGGCGGTGGAAAGTTTCCTCAGTCTCAAAGTGCGCGAGTTCGACATCCTCAACCTTTCCCAGCGCTACGAGCAGGTCCCCCACACGATCAACAACAAGCCCAATGATTCGCTGCCCCTCCTCGTCCGCGGCTCGCTCGTCTTTGACGACCAATATGCCAAGTTGATCAACTGGACGGGGATGATGGAGTCGATCCGACCGACCATGCGCGTCTCGCGGGTCGCCTTGTCGCGGGGTTCGCGGGAGAATGGCGTGCGCATGGATCTGACCCTCGAGATCCCGCTCTGGAAAAAAGCACCATGAGATACTCCGGACTCCACAACGCTTTGCTCTTCTGCGCTCTGCTCCTCGGCTTCTTGTGGCGGCCGGCGTCCGCGCCGGCCCAAGTGACCCCCGGGGCCATGACGCCGGAGGAAGAAAAAGCCGCCGACATGCGCATGCCCGACATCGACCGCTCCGGCTTGCTGCCCAAACTGCGCCAGCCCGTCGAGGTCGGGGCCGAGGAGCGCAATCCTTTCGCCGTGGCGACCAAGGCTTTCGAGCGGATGGTCGGTGTTGTCACCGACACCGAACGCGACCGCATCGAAAAACTCCTCCGGGCCATGCGGATCAGCGGCGTCTCCGAGTCGCCCACCGGCCGTCGTGTGCTCATGGGGCCGCTCTCCCTGGGCGAGGGACAGGTGCTGCCCACGCTGTTCGCCGACCAAGTCGACCGCTTGGTGGTCAAAAGCATCACCGAACGCGAGGTCGTGCTCGAATTTCTCAATAGCGACTCGACCAAGCGCGGGCGCCCGCTCTCCCTCCCGATCGGTGTGGAGTCGGGCCCCGGCACGGTGCGCTCGTTGCTCGTTGGCGAGGCTTTCCGCAAAGTGGTGCCAATGGATGAAGACGGCACGGTGACTTTGCCGCCGCTGCAATCACCCGGCGTGCAGGCCGTGGTGCAGGGCGCGGAGGCCCAGGAATTGAAGGGCTTGGTCAACCGTCCGACCGAGTTGCTTGATGCCGCGGCCGAGGTTTCCTCCAATGAAGTCGCCGAACCCTGAGTCCCGTCGCCGGGCCTTCAGCCTGGTCGAGTTGCTCGTTGCCGCGGCACTCGGCGCGGCGGTGATCACTGCGGCGGTCATCGGCTTTGCCGTGGTCTCGGGCGCCTCCACCCGCGGGGGGCGGGTCGATGTGCAACTGCCAGACAACATCCACAGCAATCTCTACGGCGCGACTGCTTCCTATGTCAGTGTCTGGCCCAACCCCTCCTATGCGGAAGGGGCCAAGGCGAGCCTGCTTCGGGACAAGTTGATGGAAGACGTTTCGGCGGGCACGGCAGTTTTCTGCCTTGGACGCAACGCTCTCTGGACCAATGCGCGTCCGGGCAGTGTTTCCCTGACCAACACCAACGACTTTCGCAACTCGGCGACGCCGGCTGCCTTCCGCCAATTTCTGGTCGCCAACAATGTGCCCGGCGCATCCGGATTTTCGACCAACCAAACCGGCCCGCTCTCCACGACCAACGCCACGGTCTTTGTCGTCGGAGGTCTCGCCTCGCAGGCTCCCGGGACGAACACGCTGCGCTTTGTCGCCATCTACGAGATCGATTTCGTCGCCGCGACCAGTCCGTCCGGCACCTACGCCTCGGTGCGGCGCTACGACCCGGACAGTCCGCTCGTCCCGACCGACTACTACCACGCGTTTTATCCCGGCGAGGACAATGGTCCCGGAGGATTCCGTCCGCTGGCCTGCCATTTCGGCCGGTCCGGGGCGGGAGGCACCTACGATGTGGCCCCCAACCATGCCTTCACTTTCCTGTGGTGGCCCGATCCGCTGCTGTCCAAATTGGGTGGTGCGGCCGTGCCGGCTGTCGGCGGCCTGCCCCTGCGTTCCGCCTTCGCCAACATGGCAGGCCGCACCTCGCTCTTCACCGTGTTGCCTGTCTTTCCCGGCCAATGAAAACGGCGATACAGGAGCAAAATGGCGCGGTGTTGGTCTTCGCTTTGCTCGTATTGGTGGTCGGCGCGACTCTGCTCGGCGGGATCGCGCAGTTGGCCGTGACCCAGTCGATTGCCGGTCAGGGCGAATGGGACATGGCCGACCGGCGTATCCGCTTGGAGAACAGCCGCGCACTGGCGCGGCAATATATCCTCACGCAGATGTGGCGCGGCTTCGGCAGTGTGCCCAATGCCACGCTGAACAACAGTGCCACCGGCGGGACGGGCGGTTTCGCCATCACCAACGTCGAGCCGCCCTTCGGCTACTGGCTCTCGCTGCAGCAAGGCGGGGATGACCGGATCAACCCGTTCACCCTCTTCGAACGGGGAGGCTTCCAGTCGGCTTGGGTCAGCGCCAATCTTCGCACCGGAAGCGGCGACACCGCCGCGGACAATGTGCCATGGAACTTCCAAGTGCGGACCCGCAGTCCGATTGCCGCCGGCTTTGCCTTCGTTAACCAAAGGCCAACGGACAACAACGGTCTCGATTGGCTGCCGGCGCAACGCCTCAACATGCTCGCGACGAACTACGCTTCGGGCTTTGTCCATCTGCCGCGCATACCGGTCAGCTCGGTGACGAACAGTGGAGCTTCCAACGCGGCGCTCACCTTGGCTGATCTTGGCGGTCTGCTCCTCCCCAAGGCCGAAGCACCGTTCGGCGATGTCACCAGTCCCCCTTTTTCCGCAAGTTCGGTGACGACCAACATGGTGGTCGGGGCCAATGCGGCAACCATTAGCGTTAACCTCGACGACTACGACTACGCTCCCGGCGGCGATCCCACCGATTCTCCGCGCTTCTACGAGGTGCCTCAGCTTGTCGATGTGATCAGCGGAGGTGCCACGAATTACGCCGTGCCGGTTACTCAACTCGAGCTACGCAATAGTGCCGGTGCAGGCAACAGCGCCAAAACCAGCGCCGTGCAAATCGTCATTCCCGACACGCAGACCTCTTTGACCAGTTTGGTGCTCGATGGCAGCAACATGCGGGAGACTTACCTTTACCGCCGCGGGAGCGCGGCGCCCCCGCTTTTGATCACGACGAGCGGAGGTAACCCCACCTTCCGCATCGGCATGACTCTGGACTGCTCCGCAGATCTGGCCGTCTCGGGGACTCCCAATATCCGCGGAGGTATCCGCTCGGGGTCGTTGGTTACCAAGTCGACGGGTGATTTGACCATCATCCCGGAAACCGCTCCATCGTGGAGGCTGGACGCCATTGCCGACCGCATGATGTGGCTGGAGGACCAAAGGAACCGATGAAAGCTGCCGGATACAGTCTGGTCGAAGTAGTCATCGCCGCGGCCATCGTGGCCATCGGGGTGGCGGCTGGCGCGGTCATGGTCAATACGCTTGTGGTCCAAGAAGAAATGAATGCGGGGGCTGTCCGCGCCGCCAACCTGCAAGAGCAGGCGACGCGGCTCTATCGTCTCGGGCTGACCAATCCCCAAGACCTCTACAATATTCTACCGGAAGCCTGCAGCGGATCTGCCGCCCCGGCCTCGGGGAATTTCTCCCTGCTTTTCGGCGCGGTCACCACCGTGACCAACACGGTATCCCAAGATGGAGGCGGTGCGGTGGACATTTCTTATCAAACCACGCCTTGCACCGTGGTCTACGCCTCCGCGCCCGACGCGGCGGGGCAAGTGGCCTACCTCAGCAACACCGTGACCATCATCCGACCGTCCCTGCGGATCGAGCCGTAGCAACCGCCTGTCGCCATGCTGAAAAAAGTCCGCCTGACCAACATTTACAACGACAAGACCTCCGAGGTCATGGTCGACACCGACACCGACGGCAAAGCGGTCTTCGGTGCGGGCAAGGCGCCGAATGAAACGGCGGAGGTCACCGATATCACCGGAGCGGACGAATACATCCACCGGCTGAGCATGAAGGGTGCGTCCATCGAGGAGGCCGTCACCCTCTTCAGCGGCCTGGCCCGCTGTCTCGACCGCAACATTCCTCTGAACAAAAGCCTCGAACTGGTGTCCGGACGCCTCAAGTCGCCGGCCTACCGCGGGGCGGTGGCGGATATCAATGCCAGCATCCTTGCCGGCGAGAGCATGGGGGAGGCGTTCGCCTCGCATCCGGAGTTGTTCAGCGAGGACGCGCTGGCCCTCATCCGGGCGGGCGAGGAGTCGGGGCAGATCAACCAGATCTTCAACCAGATCACCAGCGGCCGGGCCAAGTCTCTGCGCATCCTGCGCAAACTCCGCGCCGGCATGATCTACCCCGTGATCGTGCTCCTGCTCGCCGTCGGGGTGATCATCGTCATGAGTTACACCATCGTGCCTTCCATGTCGAAGCTCTACGCCTCGATGAATGTGGATTTGCCCCTGGCCACACGCGCCCTCAGCGGGTTCTCCGCCATTCTTGTCAAGCACCCCTATGTCGCGCTGTTGCCGCTCATTCTCATCGGCGCGCTGGTCAAAAATTGGTCGAAAATTTACCGCACGCCGCGCATCCAACTTTTCTTCACCAGCATTCCGACCGTCGGCCTGCTCATCCGCAAAACCGCGGCGATGGTCAGCTTCCGCGTCCTCGCTCTCCTGCTGCAGGCCAATGTGCGGGTCTCCACCGCGCTGGAGATCGCCGCACGCAGCGCAAACCATGTCACCTTCGAGGCTTTTTTCCTCGCCGTGCGCAATCACATCCAAGACGGCCTTTCCATGCCGGAGAGTTTCCTCATGGAATCCCACCGCTTGGGATCCGACGGACGCAATATCGCCGCCCTGGTCCAGATGGCCAGCGAAACGGGAAGCATGAACGAGGTGCTCGACGAGCTAGCCACGGACTACGAGGAGGAACTCGACGTGATGTCCGCCCAGATCGACAAGCTCCTCGAACCGTTCGTTCTCGTCATTCTCGGGTCCGTGGTCGGCGGGATCATCTATGCCATCTACGGCCCCATCTTCGGTCTGAGCAAGGTGCTCCTCCCGGAGACCAAACCCGGCGGAAAGCCGCCCTCTGCTTCGGCCCCGGCCGTGCCCGGCAGGTAAGGCATGGCTACGCTCGTCCCGTCGGCCGATTCGCTCACCGGGCGCTTTTTGCAACGGCTCGGCCGCCTGTTCGGGCTTCGTTCCGAGACCGTCTATTCCCGCACCATGCTGGTTGTGGTCTTGGTCCAGTTTATCGTTTTGGGTTTGGCTGTGGTGATGGTCTGGCTCGCGGTCACCGCGCAGTTCCGCAGGGCCGATGAACAGGATTTGCTTTCCGCGGCGGCGAGGGTGCAAAGCTACTTTCAGTCGCAGGACGGTGTCCCTCTAAAGGCAGTAGCCGACCGGGCCTCCGCTCTCACCGGGCGGGGTGTCTATCTGCGTTCCGTGGAAAACGACGGTTCGGCCCCGGGCATTGTGCTGGACCATGGACGGAGTGGTCCTCCCGACGCCGTGTTTTCCCTGGATGCTCCCGGCGAGCGTGGAATGCAGGTGGTGGTCAGCGGGAATGTCTCCTTCTACGAAGCGGGTCTCAATGCCGCCCGCACCTTCGTTGTCGGCTTGGCTCTGGCCGGCGGACTCATGCTGCTGGTTATGCTGTTTGTGGTCGACCGGACCATCGTCGGTCGTATCCAGTTGCTGGCCGACAAGGTTGAACACGAAAAAGACTCCGAGCGCCTGCCGGTCAAATTGGATTATCCGGGCGACGATGAGCTGGCCATGTTGGCCCGTTCCATCGAGGAACTGGCCGTGCTGGTGCAGCAGGCGGAGCGGGAATACCGGCATGTGGTGGAGGACCAGACGGAGAGCATTTGCCGCTTCAACAGCGAACGTCGCATCACCTTCAGTAACCGTGCCTTTGAAGTCTTGTGCTCCCTTGCTCCGGTGGGGCGCCTCGCTGCGCTGGAAGCCTGCCTTGCGCCGGAAACCTTGTCCGCACTCAATGAGTCGCTGGCTGGCTTGGGTCCGAACAAAACCGTGACGACCTTCACCCACGCTGTGCCGGGGGTAGACGGAGCGCGCACGTGGTATCGCAGCATAATGCGGGCGAATTTCGACGGCGACGGGCGTTTTGCCGGAGGCCAGTGGATCGCCGCCGATGTGACGTCGGAGGTCTTGGCGCGAAAGAAGCTGCAGGAGTCCGAGCAGCAATTGGCCCTGCTCTCCGGCAAGTTGATGCATCTGCAGGACGAGGAACGCCGCCGCATCGCGCGTGACCTGCACGACTCAACAGCACAGGCCCTATCCGCGCTGGAGATGAACACGAGCCTACTCGAGGCATCCGCGGCGGACGATAAAAGTCGGCGTATCGCGGCGGACACCCGGGCCATTAGCCGTCAGGTCTGTCAGGAATTGCGCAATATTTCCTATTTGC
>CAZJGQ010000011.1:0-26423 GCA_964545425.1 uncultured Chthoniobacter sp.
GGGAGGTCAGCTCTTGCAAAGTTTCCTCCGTGCCTCCGAAGAAAAAATGCCGCCATGGCCGCGGGGTGGCGCGGATCATTTTTTCCATGAAGTAGGGGCCGTAAACGCGGTCGGTTAACTTGGCCCCCTTGGCGTTGAGGCTCCACCGCAGCGGCATGCCGTCCGGCAGGACGAGGTCGAACTTGCGCATGACGTCGCCGAAGTCGCGTCGGTGCCGCGCCAGGGAAACGATGTGGGTGTTGCTCGCCGCCACGGCCGCGGGGCGGGGCTCGGTGGCCAAGCGCCGGCTTTCCTCGATGGCCGATTGGTAATCAACCACCGCGACCGGCGTTCCGAGGATCGGGATCTTGCGAGGTGCGGCGCTCATGCGCTCCGCCAACCTAGTGGAGCCGTCCCCCGCGGGCAATGACGCGAGGGGAAACCGCTCGCCCACTGCATGACCTCCGCATAACCTCCCAGCCATGAGTCTGACTGCCCGCATCGACGAAGACATCAAGGCCGCCATGAAGGCCAAGGAAGCCGACAAGCTCGGCGCCCTGCGCATGCTCAAATCCTCCCTGAAGTATGCCGTGATCGAAAAAGGAGCCGCCAACGAGGCGGCACTGGACGATGCCGATGTCATCACCGTGATTCGCAAGCGCATCAAGCAATGTCAGGACGCGATCGAGGGCTTCGTCCAAGGCGGACGCGCCGAGCAGGCCGATAAAGAGAAGGCCGAGGTCGCCCTCCTCGAAGCCTACCTGCCCGCCGCCCTCTCGGCCGACGAATTGTCCGCCTTCGTGCGCGAGGCCATTGCCGAAACCGGCGCCACCGGCAAAGCCCAGATGGGCGCGGTGATGAAAGCGGTCATGGCCAAGGCGGCCGGCCGCACCGACGGCAAGACAGTCAATGCGGAGGTGTTGAAGCAACTTGGCTAAAAAATCCGCAGCAAAAAAAGGCGCCGTCTGGGCGGTCATCGTGGCCGGCGGATCGAGCCGCCGTATGGGTTTCAACAAGCTCAGCGCCGACCTCGACGGCCGTCCCGTGCTCGCGTGGAGCGTGGGCGCCTTTAACGACTGCCCCTCCATCGACGCCATTGTCCTGGTCTGTGCATCCAGCGCGCGTGCTGAACTGGAAGAAATCGCCCGCTCCGCCGCGCCTTCCAAATTGAAACACGTCGTGGTCGGCGGCGCGCACCGTCATTTGTCTGTCGCCGAAGGCTTGGGCTGCGTCCCGACCGAAGCCGCCATGATCGCGGTGCACGATGCGGCGCGGCCGTTGGTCAACCAAGCGATGATCGAGCGCTGCCTCGAGTCGGCCCGCAACACCGGGGCCTCGGCCTGCGCGCGCCGCGTCAACGACACGCTCAAGCGCATCAATGACGAAGGCTTCATCATCGAATCGGTCGACCGCACCAACCTGTGGGCCGTGGAGACCCCGCAAATTTTCCGCGCCGAACTGCTCCGCCACGCCTATGACGAAGTGATCGCCACCGGCGGACAGGTCCCCGATGAGACTTCCGCGGTCCAAGCCGCCGGCGCTCCGGTGGCGCTGGTCGAAACTCCGGAGTGGAACGGCAAGATCACCTATCCCGGTGATCTGGAACTCGCCCGAGTTGTCCTGCGCGGACGCAAAGCCGGTTGAAGCATGGGCGGAAAAATACTCACCGTCGGCCTGGTGTGTTTTTTGACGGGAGCGGGGATCGCCATGCTCCTCGGTCCGGTCCTCGCCCCGTTGCTTGGTCCCGATCTTCCGCCGTGCCCTTACCTTGAAAAGCGCGGCTTCGCCGAGGTCCCGCCGCACGTGGTCACGGCCATCGGGGCCTACGAGGCGATCCGCGAGACCTTGCTGCGCGATTCGCTCGAGGGCATCGCCCACCAGTCTGCGGTAATCGAGCGCTCCTTCGCGCAGGACGACCAGCGCATCGTCTCGTTGGCCAAGCGGCTGGGTTCCGAGCAAGACGTCGAATCGGCACGCCGTGCCTTCATGCGTTTGCATCGTTTGATGCAGCGCCACGCCGACAAGCTGCCACAGGGCTGAAGCAGAACGACCTCAGTAACTGTGCGAGGTCAGCTTCACCTTGCCGCGGAAGATGTAGTAGACGCTGACGGTGTAGGCCAGGACGACGGGCAGGCCGATGATGGCCATGATGAGCATGATGAAGTGCGTTTTCTCCGTGGATGCCGCGTTGTAGATGGTGAGGCTGTATTCCGGATTGGGCATGGAGAGCACCATGTTTGGATAAACGGTCATGCCGAACAGCGTCATGAGCAGAATCACCGCGCCGCAGGACGAGAGGAAGGCGGCAAACTCGTTGCCTTTGTGGTTTTGGCGCGGGATGTTCATCACGACGAGCACGTTGAGGATGAAGACGGCGAGGATCCACGGGCGCGCGCGGACGGTCTCGAGGATGTGCGGCGCGTAGACCAATGTGGCCACGTTAAGGACGATGTAGAAAAAGAGGAAGATCCCGATGGTGCGGTTGACCCACCGCTTGACCCGGGCCTGCAGCTCGCCTTCGGTTTTCATCACGAGATAAATCGACCCGTGCATGGCGAAGAGGGCGATGGTGGTGAAGCCAAGGAGAATGGCGTAGGGATTGAGCAGGGCGATAAAGCCGCCGACGTAGTTGCCGCGCGCGTCGAGCTGGATGCCCTGGAGGATGTTCCCCATGGCCACGCCGATGAGGAATGCCGAACCGATGCTGCCGAGGGAAAATCCGATGTCCCACATGGTACGCCACCAGCCCCAGTTTTCCTTGCTACGGAATTCGATGGCCACGGCGCGGAAGATGAGACCGCAGAGCAGGGCCATGAAGGCGAGGTAGAAGCCCGAGAAAACCGTGGCATAAGCCATGGGGAAGGCGGCGAAGAGCGCGCCTCCGCCGGTGACCAGCCAGACTTCGTTGCCGTCCCACACCGGGCCGATGGCATTGAGGAAGATGCGCCGGTCTTCGTCTTTTTTGACGAAGAGATGGAGCGCGCCGACCCCGAGGTCGAAGCCGTCGAGCATGGCGTAGCCGGTGAAAAGGACGCCGACCAAAATGAACCAGACGGTGTTGAGGTCCATAGCGTGATCAACCGGCCGCGCTGGCCTGTCCTTTGCGGCGCTCCATCAGCGCGACCCAACTGGCCGGCATTTCCTCGCTCTCCTCCTCGTCGTCCGGACCGCGCCGGATTTTCCGCGTCAGCAGGTAAATGAAGACGGCGAAGAGCAGGAGGTAAATGAAAGTGAACATGATGAGCGAGGCCAGCACATGGTTGGCCGCGACCACCTCGCTGAGGCCCTGCGACGTGCGCATGAGCCCGTAGACGATCCACGGTTGGCGTCCCATCTCGGCGGTGAACCACCCGGTCTGGTTGGCGATCTGCGGACCGAGGACCGAAAGGACGAGGATCCAATAATAGGCGCGCACCAGAGGATTGGCCGTGTTGAAGAGTTGTCCGCGCCACCACAAAAACATGCCGAACCACGCGATGCCGATGAGCGCCATGCCCACGGCGATCATGATGTGGTAAAATTGGAAAACAGCCTGCACCGGCGGCCAATCTTCTTTGGGGAACGCGTCGAGCCCGGTGACGACGGTGTTGGTCGATCCGCCGACGAGGAAGCTGAGCATCCCGGGAATTTGCAGCCCGATGACTTCCTGCTTTTCCATATCGAGCCATCCGGCGATGACCATCGGCGCATTGGCCTGGGTTTGGAAAAGTCCCTCCATCGCGGCGAGCTTGGCCGGCTGGTTGCGCGTCACGCCGTCGGCCGACTTGGCCCCGGTGGCCAACTGGAGCAGCGAAGCCACCGCGGCGAAAATCAACGCGATCTTCATCGAGGTTTTGGCGAATTCCAGATGGCGTCCGCGCAGGAGATAAAACGCGCTGATGCTGATGACCAGGAATGCGCCGGCCTGCCAGCAACCCACGATGACGTGCGACAGCCGGTCCATCGACGAGGGATTGAAGAGCATGGCCCAGAAATCCTCCACGACCGCCCGGGAGTTGAGGATCTGGTCGGCGGTCGGCACGAAGCCCGGCGGCATGATCTCGCCGTTGTATTCTATGCGGAATCCGGCGGGGGTCTGCATCCACGAGTTGGCGATGACGATCCACACCGCGCTGAAGTGCGCGCCGAGGCAGACCATGCAGGTGGCGAAGAAATGCATCTTCGGTCCGACCTTGTTCCAACCGAAGAGCAGAATGGCGAGGAAGCCGGATTCGAGGAAAAAGGCGAAAATACCCTCCGCGGCCAAAGCGCTGCCGAAGATGTCGCCGACAAAGCGCGAATAGGCGGCCCAATTCGTGCCGAATTCGAATTCGAGCACGATACCGGTGGCCACCCCGATGGCGAAGGTCAGCCCGAAGACGCGCGTCCAGTAGCGCGCCATGTTGTGGTATTTGGGCAGCCCCGTCTTCAGCCACATCGCCTCCATGATGACGAGCACGACCCCCAGCCCCATGGTCAGCGGCACGTAAATGTAGTGGAACATGACCGTGAACGCGAACTGGATGCGGGAGAGGATTTCGACGTCCATGGGCAAGTGAAGATTAAGTCAACACGCGCGTAGGAGGGAAGCCCTAGGTGGATCGCGCTGTCCCAGCGCGATAATCCGAGCGACAAATCACGATGCGGACAGTGCAATCCAACTACTCCGCCGGGACAAGCCTCACCACTTTGCCCGGATCGTCGTAGACGACGTAGAGAAATCCGTCGTCGAATGATCGCACATCGCGAATGCGTCCGGTGCCTTGGAGCAAGACCTCTTGCTCCGTGACGGCCGCGCCATTGAGTTCGATCCGCACAAGCCGCTTGGAGACAAGGCCTCCGGCGAAAAGATTGCCGCGCCAGCGCGGGAATTTGTCGCCGCGATACAACGCGAGACCGGAGGCGGCAATAACCGGTGTCCATTGCACTACCGGATCTTCCATGCCGGGCAGCGACTTGTGCTCGGTGATCGTTGTCCCGCTGTAATTGATTCCGTGTCCGGCGAGGGGCCACCCGTAGTTGGCGCCTTTGCGGATGATGTTCAGCTCGTCGCCGCCACGCGGTCCGTGCTCCGTTTCCCACAAGCGTGCGGAAGCTGCGTCATAAACCAAACCCTGCGCGTTGCGCGATCCGTAAGCCCAGATCGAAGGCATGGCGTCTTTCTTGCCGACGAACGGGTTGTCGGACGGGATGCGTCCATCGTCATGCACGCGATGGATCTTTCCGATCACGCTGGAGAGACTTTGGGCGAGGTTGTCCGCATTGGTCGGTCCTCCGCGGTCGCCGATGCTGAAGAAAAGATGTCCGCGTCCATCGAAGGCCATCCGGCATCCGAAGTGCAAGCCGCTCTCCGTGGCTTGGTCGGCGGGCGGATCAAAGATCATCTCCAAGTCGGTGAGGCGATCGTCGCGTAACTTGGCCCGCGCGATGGCGGTGAGCGATCCGCCGCCGAGCGGCTTGGAGTAAGCGAGGTAGATCCAGCCGTTCTCGTCGTAGTCCGGATGAAGAACGACATCGAGGAGTCCGCCTTGCCCGCGCGCAGCGACGGCCGGGACACCGGCGACTTCGCGCGGCGTTGCCCCCGGCGAGTCGACGAGGAGCAACCTTCCGCCGCGTTCGGTAACAAGGAAGCGTCCGTCGGGTAGCTGCGCCACGGCCCACGGATGATCGAGTCCATCGGCCACGGTCTCGACGTGGAAGCGGTGCGCAGACGAGTCGATCACTTCGGCCCACACGGGCGCAGCAACGAGCAAGAAGATAGCGAGCGGCGTCCTCATGACCCGTCGATCTTGATCAAGCCCGCCGATCCGTCGAAGCGGAAAACGGCGCGCACATCGCCGAGCGGCGGTTCGGGCGGGGCGTTGGCTTTCCAGGTCTCGCCCGAGACGTTGGGATGATTTTGGTCGGCGTTCTGCATCATCCAAGTTCCGGTTATTCCGGACAGCGAGGCGAGTGTCAGTGAATTGCTATTTGTAACTGCACCGAAAGGCTCAACAACTCCTCCGGCCTGATTCGTAACCGACTTGTTCATGACGTAGACACGCATTTGCGCTTGGTCCCTTGGGACCTTCTGCTTCGAGTAGGCGCGCGGCATCAGCGGATTCACCAAGAAAGAGCCTTCCGCGTCGGCGAGTCCCAAATATTCGGCGCACTCCGTGACGATGCGTTTTGGTCGGCCTTCTTGGAATTCCAAGACTTGCCCGGGCCACAGGGGTGGGAGTTGGCCGCCATGGTCTGCAGGATAACTCAACACGGCAAAACCCATCGTGCGGATTTTAGCCAGCGCATCAGCCCGATCGGCGCGCTGTTGCACCGCGGGCAAGGCGGTCAGGGTCAACCCCGCGAGGACCGCGACGATGGCGATGACGACAAGAAGCTCGACGATGGTGAAAGCGCGGCCCACCGGAATACTTTCCGCGCGGAGCACGCACTTGCCAAGCAGGGGGCGCCTGCGAAGTTAACCGCGATGGCTATGACCGCCGAACGTCACACCCGCGAAGGTTGGTGGTTGCAAGAAGCCGGTGCGGTGGAGCCGTTTGCTCCGCTGCGCGGCAGGCAGTCGGCCGATGTCGTCATTGTCGGCGGCGGTTACCTCGGCCTGTGGACCGCATGGCAGATCAAGCAGTTGGAGCCGGGCGCCGATGTCGCGGTGGTCGAGGCGGATGTGTGCGGGCATGGTCCGAGCGGACGCAATGGCGGGTTTGTTTCCACGCTCTGGGACGAGTTGCCGAACTTGCGCGCAATGTTCGGCGACGAGGCCGCGGTGCGCACGGCGCAGTTGTCAGAGCACGGCGTGCAAGGCATCGCGGACTTTTGCCGCACTCAGAGCTTGGATGCGCGGTTCCAGTGGGCGCCGACCATGTATGTCTCGACTAATCGCGCGCAACTCGGATGCTTCGACGACGCCATCCAATCGTGCGCGGACGTCGGACACGCCGAGGAAATCACTCCGATCGACGCTTCGGCGGCGCGGGCACGTTGTGACAGTCCGCTTTTTCTCGGCGGGGCGTTGGTTCGTTTGTCCGCCACGGTGCAACCGGCGCTCCTCGCGCTCGGTTTGCGCGACCGTTTGCATCGTGCAGGGGTGCGCGTCTTCGAAAATTCGCCGGCGCGCCGGGTCGGCAACGACGGCGTTACCACGGACGACGGGCGCATCGACGCGGGGCAAGTGGTCCTCGCGGTGAACAGCCGCACCACAGCTTTTCCCGGTTTGCGCTGCGCCATGGCCGTGGCCTCGAGCCACATGGTGATCACCGAACCGGTGCCGGAGGTGCTCGAGGAAATCGGTTGGATCGGAGGCGAGGCGATCGCCGATGGACGGACCTTGCTGCATTATTTCCGCACGACCCGCGATGGGCGCATCGCTTTCGGCTGGGCCGGGGGACGGATGGGATTCGGGGCGTGCGCGCTCACACGGTTGGAAAAAGATGCGGAGGTCGCGCGGCGCACGGCGGAGAGTCTGGTTCGATTTTTTCCGGCGCTGCGCGGGCGCCGTATCGAGCATGCGTGGGGCGGACCGATCGATGTGTCGCCCACGCACCTGCCGATCTTCGGCAGCCGCGGCCACGTGCACCACGGTTTCGGGTTCACCGGCAATGGGGTGGGACCGGCTTACCTCGGGGGCGAAATCCTCGCGCGGCTGGCACTCGACCGACGGGATGAGCTGACGCGTTTGCCGCTGGTCGATCCGCCGCGGAAATTGATGCCGCCCGAGCCGTTTCGTTGGGCGGGCGGGAGCGTGATCCGCGGCGCGTTGTTGCGCCGGGATGAAGCCGAGGACACCGGAAAAACTCCCGGTGTCCTCGTGAATGCGGTCACCGGTTTGCCCCGGCGACTCGGATGGCGTTTGCCGCGCTGAACGCGGTCCGAATCAGAACGTCGCGGCCGGTTGGGCCGGCTTGTGCGCGCACTTGGGGTCGTTGCAGGTGCCGTAGAGCGTCAGGGAATGACGTTTCACGGTGAAGCCCGCGGGGGCCAACTGATCGATCCCGGAGGTGCAAGCCTCGACCTCGAACACCTTCTGGCAATGTTCGCACAGAAAGTGGTGGTGGTGGTGCGGGTGCTTGCGCTCGTAGTGCGGAGGAGCCCCGGGGATTTCCACCACTTCCACCGCGCCCATATCCATGAGGATGCGGAGCGCGCGGTAAACGGTGGCAATTCCCAGCCCCGGTGAAAGGGCCCGGGCCTCGGTCCAGATCTCGGCCGGGGTCATGGGTCGACCCGCGTCCTCGAGCGTTTTTTGTACGGCTGAGCGTTGTCTTGTAGCGTAGTTCACTTCTTTGTTGGTTGTTGGTGTGACGTGAGCGTCACAAGTGCATCTGTCTTTCATCGAGGATCAATTTGCAAATTAATTTTTGCCCACCGTCCCGCGGTTCGCTCGCATCTGCCACCGCGTCAGCGGGTTAATCTCCCGAGAGCCCCGTTGGCAACCCGCGGTTGAAGCAAGGCACCGCTGAGGTATTGTGGGGACATGTCAGCGGCAAACCCGGCGGTCAATCAGGCCAAGTTGTCGGCCCTGATGCGGGAGGAGACGAACCGGTTCGAGCAGCTGCATCCGCGCTCCCGAGAGCTGGCCGCGGAGGCGAAGTCCTTGGTTGCGGGCGTGCCTATGCCGTGGATGCGGCGTTGGCCCGGACCTTTCCCTTTGGTCGTGGAAAAAGCCCAAGGGGCGCGCTTCACCGATGCGGATGGGATCGAGTATGTCGACTTGTGTCTCGGCGATACGGGGGCCATGACCGGCCATGCCAACGCGGCGATCAACGCCGCGGTGTCGTCGCAGCTGGCCCGCGGTGCGACCACCATGTTGCCCTCGCGCGATGCGGCGTGGGTGGCTGCGGAATTGGAACGGCGCTTCGGGCTGCCCAAATGGCAATTTGCACTCAGCGCGACCGATGCCAACCGCTTTGTTCTGCGTTTCGCCCGCGCGCTGACCGGCAAGCCCAAGATCCTCGTCCACGATTGGTGCTATCATGGCACGGTCGACGAGACGCTGGTCATCGCGGATCCGAACGGCAACACGGTGAGCCGTCCGGGAGCGATCGGTCCGCAAGTCGATCCGGCGGTGACCACACGCACCGTGCCCTTCAACGACCTGGAGGCACTGGACCGCGTTCTGGCCGAAGAAGACATCGCTTGCTTCCTCATGGAGCCGGCCTTGACCAACATCGGCATCGTGCTCCCCGATCCGGGCTACCATGAAGGTGTGCGGGAGATCACGCGTCGCCACAATGTTCTGCTCGTGGCCGACGAAACCCATACCATTTGTGCGGGTCCCGGCGGTTGCACCCGTGAATGGAATCTCGACCCGGACATGTTTGTCATAGGCAAAACCATCGGCGGCGGGATCCCGGTTGCGGCTTACGGCATGACCGCCGAAGTTGCGGCCAAGGTCGAGGAGATGCAGAACGACGAAGGCATCGACGTTTCCGGTGTCGGCGGCACCTTGGCGGGCAATGCGCTTTCCATGGCCGCGGTGCGCGCCACGTTGACCCATGCGCTGTTGCCGGAGCAGTTCACGGACACCATCCGGCTTGCCTCGCGCTGGACCGACGGAGTTCGCGCGGCCTACGAGAAACGCGGCCTGCCTTGGAGCGTCCAGCGCCTCGGTTGCCGCGCGGAATACTGGTTCTGTCCGCCGCCCCGCAACGGCGCCCAAGCCGCCGCGGCGATGGATCACGATCTCGATGCGTTCATGCACCTTTGGGCGATCAACCGCGGCATCCTCCTCACGCCCTTCCACAACATGGCACTGTTTTCGCCGTTCCATGATGACGCGGACGTCGACCGGCACACCGAGGTTTTCGAGGGCGCACTGCAAGCGCTCTTTGACTGAAGCCGGGGCGCGGGCTCAGGAACCGCCGGTCAGCACGCGGAAGGTCCCGTTCCGGTCGCGGTAGAATCCGCGCAGGTCGCGCTCCTCGCCGGTCAGCCACTCCATGGTCTGGTCGAGCCAGGATTCGTTCTCCTCGCGCTTGTCGGCGCGCAGGCTTCCGTCGGGATTGTTCACCTCGTCGAACGGACGCGTGATCGCGGCATATTCTTTGTCCGGGAGACGGGCGCGTCCGAGGCGGTCCGGACGGTAAACGACGATCCACGTGCCGCCGTAGCCGTCCGGGTCGTCCGGACGGATCAGCCGGAAAGCCAGCTTGCCGGAGCGCGCGTCGCGCTTTTCCGGGCTCAGGCTGTAGAGCGCACGGATTTGCCCGGCAGTGCCGAGATGACCGGCGATGAATTCGCGGAATATCTGCCGCGTTTCGTCGTTAACATTGCGTGCACCGTAGATGCCGAACTCGATGGCCACCGGATCATCCTGGTCGCCGTAGATGTTCAGTTCGGACACGCCGTTCACGCGAAATGAAAGATAGGGGATGTTGCGGAGGAGGCCGTTGTCGATCGCGGTCGGGGGAATCTGTTCGAAGGTGCGGATCGAATCATGCGTGCGCAGGTCATGGACGACCGAACGCCACGAGGGGAGATCGTCCTTGCCGACGATGTCGGCGAAGATGGCCTCGCCGTTCGGCGCGTCGTCGATGCGGCGGATGTATTCCTTCGGGATGCGGGCTTCGCCCGTTTTCGTTTCCAGCACGACCATGTCCGGCGTGTTCTGCAGGATGAGGCCGCGCAATTCGGTGCCGTCGTTCAGCCTCACCTGATCCGGCGCCTCGCCGCCCGGCAACATGGCCATCGCCGCCGCCGGCCAGCAGCCGAGTGCAACGAGAAGGAGGCGTGTTGCCAACACGCGTAGACATTAATAAGGTGCGGTTTCCGATGCAAGCGGGCCGCCTTTTTCCGATCCTCGTGCTGGCCGTGCTGACCGGTTGCGTCACGCCGCCCGGCGAATACCGGCGCCCGGAGAGTGCCGCGGTGCTCAAGCCGCTGCCCAAGGAAAAATTCTGGTGGGGCACCTCGACGGCGAGTTTCCAGAACGAGGACCGCGGAATGGCGCCGGATGATCCGCTCAACTTCCGCACCGATTGGGATGTCTTCGCCGAGGAGGGCAAGGCACCGGCCCGCGGCGACAAAGCGGTCTATTCGTGGACGCGCTTCGATCTGGATCTGAAAGCACTGCGGCAACTCGGTGTCACCCATTTCCGCTTCGGCGTCGAGTGGGCCCGGGTGGAACCCAAGCCCGGCGTGATCAACGAGAAGGCCCTTGCCCGCTACGTCGATATGGCGCGCCAGCTGCGCGCCGCCGGGATCGAACCGGTGGTCAATCTCTGGCACTTCACCTTTCCCGACTGGCTTTATGACAGGAAGAACAAAGGACGCGCCAATTTCCTCCATCCCGACGTCAAGGAAGCATGGCGCGCCCACGTGACGCGTGTGGTCCGGGCCATGAAGCCCCATGTGCGCATCTATGTTCCGCAGAACGAACCGAACGGCGCGCTCAATCTCGGTTGGATTGCCGGCCACTGGCCGCCCGGACTCCTCCTCAGTCCATTCACCTACAAGCGCGCCTTGCGCTCCGCAGCCGAAATGTTCCGCGATGCCGCTGAGATCATCCATCGGGAGCGGCCCGGCAGCATTGTCATGGGCATCTACTCGATCCCCGACTGGCAGCGCAGCCCCATCGGCGATCCCACCGCACTGGTCTACAACATCGTGCAGCGCCAGAACTTCGACCACCTTGATATGGTGGCCGACTCGATGGACGTCATCGGGGTGAACTATTACTACGCGCAGGAGGCCAGCCTGATCCGGTTCCTCAACCGCGGCCACGGCGAGATGTCGTCCAATTACACCCAAATGGGATGGAGGATCGTGCCGGAGGGCCTCTACAATGTGCTGACCGCGGTGCACCGGCGCTATGACAAACCCATCGTCATCACCGAAAACGGCCTCGGAACGCAGAGCGAGCAGAAGCGCATCCGCTATTTCCGCGAGCACATCGCGCAGATGAGGCGCGCCATGGCCGACGGCGTCGACGTGCGCGGGTATTTCCCGTGGACGCTGGTCGACAATTACGAGTGGAAAGAGGGATGGCACGGACAGTTCGGGCTTTTCTCGTTCGACCGCGCGAGCAAGGCGCGCAACCTCGAGCCCACCGGCAGATGGTTCTCCGCCTACATTAAGGCCAACCCGAATCCCTGAGTTGATTCCGCGCCTCGGCTCCATGGCGCTGTGCTAATGATTGCTTGCCGAGCTACGGGACCGCGCTTACATGATAACAAAGAACTTATTTGCTAATCATATGAAGATCAAATTTACGGCCTTCCTTTTCGCGCTGCTCTCGTTGCTTGTCGCGCGCACAGTTGCTGCCGAGCCCTTGCGGGTGGTGACCTCCTTTTATCCGGTCTACATCGCGGCCCTCAATGTGGCCGGCGGGGTGGAGGGCGTGGAAATTTCCAACCTGACCAGTCCCCACGTCGGCTGCCTGCACGACTATCAACTGACGGCCGGCGATGCGCGCAAGTTGGCCGAGGCCGATCTGCTCTTGGCCAATGGCGCGGGCATGGAGCCGTTCCTCGACAAGCTCGCGCGTCAATCGCCCGACCTGCGCGTGGTCGAGATCAGCGAGGGGATTCCGCTGATGGACGGCAATGCGCACGTGTGGGTGAGCTTCGAGGGGGCGCGGCGTCAGGTGGACAACATCACAGCCGCACTGGCCGCGGCCGCGCCCGACAAAGCCGATGCGCTGCGGGCCAACGCGGAGGCCTACAAGGCTTCGATCACCGCGTTGGACGAGAGGATGCATGCCGCATTGGTCCCGCACAAAGGGGCGCGTATTATGACCTTCCACGAGGCCTTCCCGTATTTCGCGCGCGAGTTCGGGCTCGAGTTGGTCGGCGTGGTCGAGCGCGAACCCGGCACCGAGCCGAGTGCCCGCGAGCTGGCCGGGACCATCGATCTGGTGCGCGAGCGGGACGTGAAAGCGCTCTTCACCGAGCCCCAATATTCCGACCGCAGCGCGCAGGTCATCGCCCGCGAAACCGGAGTCAAAGTTTACGAGCTCGACCCGGTGGCCACGGGACCGTCCGAGCCGGACGCGGCGCGCGGCGCATGGCTGGCCGCGATGGAGAAAAATCTCACCGTGTTGCAGGACGCTTTGCGTTAGTCTGAGCATCGCCTCATGGATCTTCCTCCCGACCACGCTCCCGCGCACCACGGCGTGGCGCCGCACCGCTGCGGAGAGTGTTGCACCACGCTGCGCGGCGTCGGCGTGCGCTACAACGGCAGGCCCGTGCTCGAGGATGTCGACCTTCATTTGCATTGCGGCGAACTGACCGCGGTCATCGGCGAGAACGGTGCGGGCAAAACCACGCTGGTCAAATGCCTCCTCGGCGAAATCCCTCACAGCGGCGAGGTTCACTTTCTCGACGCGGCGCACCGCCGTCCCGACAGCCCGGTGATCGGTTACGTGCCGCAGCACAGCAGCTTCGACAAAGACGCACCGGTCAGCGTGCTCGATCTTTTCGCCGCCTCGCTCGCCTCGCGTCCCGCCTGCCTCGGCGTCTCGCGTCCGGTGCGCGAGGAAGCGCTGGCCGGACTGCGCCGCACCGGCGCGGAGCAACTCGTCGACCGCCGCATCGGCACTCTCTCCGGCGGCGAACTCCAGCGCGTGCTCCTCGGTCTGGCCCTCACGCCGGTGCCCAACATCCTCGTGCTCGACGAACCGATGTCCGGGGTCGACCACAGCGGACGCGAGCAATTCTACGAACTCCTCTCCGCGTTGCGCCGCGAATATGACTTCGCCGTCCTGCTCGTCTCGCACGATCTGGCCACCTTGGCCCGCTTTGCCGACCGCATGGTTTTTCTCGACCACCGCATCATCTGCGAGGGTGCACCGTCCGAAGTGCTGCGTGACCCGCGCGTTCGCGAGGCGTTCAGCCTGCATTCGCTGACATGATCGAGTCCCTCATCTCCCCGTGGCATGCGGCGGTGTCCGCCCTGCCTTTCGAATGGACGCGTTACGAGTTCATGCGTCTGGCCTTGCTTGCCGTCATCTTCGTTTCCCCGCTCCTCGGCGCGCTCGGCACCGTGGTGGTGGCCAACCGCATGGCGTTTTTCTCCGAAGCGATCGGCCATGCGGCGTTCACCGGTATTGCCATCGGCGTTCTTCTGGGCTTGGGCGATCCGATTTGGTCGATGATCGCGTTTGCTCTTGTCCTCACGCTGGCCATCACTTGGGTGCGGCGGCGCGGCGGGCTTTCCTCGGATACGGCCATCGGCCTGGTCATGGCCTTCACCGTGTCGCTCGGCATCGTCATTCTTTCGCGGGGAGGGGACTTCGCGCGCTTCACCAACTTTCTCATCGGCGACATGCTGGCCATTTCGCCGTCCGACATCTCTTGGCTCGCCGCTCTCGCCGTGGCCGTGGCCCTGATGTTTTTCTTTTTCTTCAACCGTCTTCTCCTTGTCACCTTGAGTCCCGCTCTGGCCCGAAGCCGCACCAAACATGCCGGCGCGGCCGAACTTGCTTTCGCCTGCTTGCTCGCCGTGGTCGTCACCTGTGCCCTGCCGTGGATCGGCATTCTTGTCATCAACGCGCTGCTCATTCTTCCCGCTGCCGCCGCACGCAACCTCGCGCGCAACACGGCGCAATTTTTCGGCTGGGCCATCGCCATCTCGGTGGTCGCCGGGTTGGCCGGACTGATTGTCTCCTTCTACGCCTCGACCGCCACCGGTGCGACCATCGTCCTCGTGGCCATGGGGATTTATCTGCTCACGCTGCTGCGGCGCGTTGCCACGTGAAGGCGACGGTCATTGCGCTGCCCGGATTTCTCGGATGCGGGGCCGATTGGGATGCGGTGCGCAGTGCTTCGAAGGCGGATCTCGATTGGGTCTGCCCGGACCCATTCGGACATGACGCCTTCGCGTTCGATCCGCCGCGAACAAACGGCCCATGCTGGCTGGTGGGTTATTCCTTCGGCGCACGACTGGCGTTGTCCTGGCTGCAAAGAGATCCCACGCGTTGGCGCGGGGCGCTGCTGCTCTCGGCCAATCCCGGAAACTTCCAAAGCGATGCGGAGCGCGCGGCGCGGCGCCGGGCGGATGAGGAGTGGGCCGAGTCGTTTGAAAAAAAGGCGTGGAACGAAGTTTTGGCGCGATGGAATGCCCAAACTGTCCTCGCGGGGAGTCCGGCCCCGCATCGTGAGGAGTCGGCCTTCGACCGCGCCAAGCTTGCGGCAGCGTTGCGCGCTTTTTCCACCGCCGACCAATTCACCGACCCGCTGCGCTTGCCCTCGCGTCTGACTTGGATGGCGGGAGCACGGGACGAAAAATTTGTCGGACTGCAAACCTCCATGCGCGAGGCCGGATTTCCCGGAACTTTTCTCGTTGTGGAGGAGGCCGGCCACCGCTTGTTGGCCGAGGCGCCGGATGCGGTCGCCGCGGCGCTCGATGATCTCGTTGCTTGATTGCCGGCCATGGGAAAGGGGAGTCTGCCCGCGATGAGCAAGTTGATCTACGCGTCCAGCCCGCAATCGGCAGACATGCTCTATGCCACCGGCTTCCATGCGCCGGATGCCTTTGTCTTCTTCGAGCATCGCGGACGGAAGACAATCGTCCTCAATGACCTCGAGATCGATCGTGGACGGCGCGAGGCGAAGGTCGACGAGGTGCTGGCGGCATCCGAGCTGGCCCGGGACTTCGGTAGCACTTCGCCCGGCATTGTCGCCGCCGGACTGCTCCATCGCCGCAAGATCCGTCGCGTCGAGGTGCCGTCCGACTTCCCCCTCGGCATGGCTCGCGTTCTCGAAAAGGCGGGCATCAAAGTTGTTCCGGTCGAAGGCCACTTCTGGCCGCAGCGTGAAACGAAAACGGCACGCGAACTGGCGGCCATTCGCCACGCCCTGCACATCACGGTTGTCGGCATGAAGCGCGCGGTGGAAGTGCTGCGGGCTTCGAAGATCGGACGCGGCGGCGCGCTGCGTTGGAACGGGAAGGTGCTGACCAGCGAGATTGTCCGCGCCGAAGCCGATTCTGCCGTCCTGCGGGCCGGCGGGATCCCGGAGGGCACAATTGTGGCGGGCGGACGCCAGGCCTGCGATCCGCACGAGCGCGGGCACGGTCCGTTGCGCGCGCACGAGTTGATCATCCTCGATATTTTTCCCCGCGATGCGCGCAGCGGATATTTCGGCGACCTGACGCGCACGGTGGTGCGGGGGCGTGCCAGCGAGGAGCAACGGCGCCTATACCAAACGGTCCGTGCGGCCCAGCGCGTGGCCATCGGCATGATCAAGCCGCGGGTCAAAGGAGCGGCGGTGCACCGCGCGGTGCAGGATTTTTTCGCCTCGCGCGGCTACCGCACGGAGAAAAAGCGCGGACGCTGGACCGGGTTTTTCCACGGCACGGGGCACGGGCTGGGCCTCGACCTGCACGAGGAGCCGCGCATGGCGGCGACGGTTTTCCGCACGGGCCAGGTCTTTACCGTCGAACCGGGGCTCTATTATCCGGGCATCGGCGGGGCACGCCATGAGGATGTGGTGGCGTTAACGCGTTCCGGTTGCCAACAGCTTTCCCGCCTTTCCGTCCCGCTCGAACTGTAAAAAACGTTCGAACGGAATTGCGAATTTTCTGTCTGTGGACATGATCCAATAAGCCATGAACATGTCCATTTACCTTCTTCTCATCGGTGTGCCGCTCATCCTCGGGCTTTACGCGCAGATGCGTGTGTCCTCCGCTTTCGGAAAATACAAAAAGGTCGCCGCCACCTCCGGCGTGACCGGTGCGCAAGCGGCACGGGAAATTCTCAATGCCGCGCAGATCCACGATGTCGAAGTGCGCGAGATAAACGACATGCTCGGCGACCATTACGACCCGGTGAAGAAACGGCTTTGTCTTTCTTCCGATGTTTACCGCACGCCGAGCGTCGCCGCCTTGGGCATCGCCGCGCACGAAGCGGGTCACGCCATCCAGCACGCGCGCGCCTACGCCCCGCTCAAATGGCGTATGGCCATCGTGCCCGTCACCCAGTTCGCCTCCCAACTCCTGCCGCTCGTCATCATCGGCGGATTCATGTTCCAGATCACCGGCCTGATCACCCTCGGCATCATCTGCTACGCGGTGCTGGCTTTCTTCCAACTCATCACTCTGCCGGTCGAATTCGACGCGTCCAAACGGGCCAAGGTCATCCTGCAGCAAATGGGCATGGTGCAACCCGGCGGAGAAGCGGCCGGTGTGAACAGTGTGCTCAATGCCGCGGCCCTCACCTACGTGGCCGCGTTTGTCGCCGCGCTCGGCAACCTGGTTTACCTGATCATGGCGCGCCGGCATGACTAGGCGCGCCGCGTCGCCGCCGGTCGCCCTGACCATCGCCGGTTCCGACAATTCGTGCGGAGCCGGCATCCAAGCCGATCTCAAAACATTCACCGCGCTCGGCGTCTACGGCCTGACCGCCGTGACCTGCGTGGTCTCCGAAGTTCCCGGCCGCGTGGAGAAAGTCCAGGCTGTCACGCCCGATGTCCTGCGCTCGCAGATCCGCATTCTTTTCGAGGCTTACCCGATCACCGCGGTAAAGACCGGCATGCTTTACTCCCGCGCCCTGCTGCGCGTGGTCTCCGAGGAATTGGCCGACCGCCTCGGCATGTTCCACCTCGTGGTCGATCCGGTCATGGTGGCGAGCAGCGGCGATCCGCTGCTCAAGAAAGATGCGGTGCGCGCTTACGAAGAAGAGTTGCTGCCGCTGGCCGACGTCATTACGCCCAACCTCGACGAAGCGGCCGTCCTCCTCGGCCGCAAAATCACCACGCAACGCGCCATGATCGCCGCCGCTGGAGAACTGCACGCCAAATACGGCGCAGCCGTCCTGCTCAAAGGCGGACACCTGAACGGCCGCGAGGCAGTCGATGTGCTCTGCGATCGCCGCGGCACCCGCGAATTCACCCTGCGTCGTTTGCGCGGATGCGAAACGCACGGCAGCGGTTGCACGCTATCTGCTGCGTTGGCCGCAGGCTTGGCACGCGGACGTTCGCTACCCACCGCGGTGGCCGAAGCGAAAAAGTTTTTGCACCGCGCGATTTCGCGGCAGCTTCAATGGAAGCGGGGCAAGAACCGGACGCGCGCCCTGCGTCACAACTCATGAACAGGTTGTCGGTTAATGTTTTCGCTGCGGTGTTCGCCACATTGTTTGCATCGGCCTCGTTGCAAGGTCAGCAAGCGCCTGCACCCGGTCCATCGCCTGCGGCGTCGCCGGTCCCTTCGCCTACAGCAACTCCCTCGGTCTCGTCCGACGACCCGGTCGATGCACTTGATGCCGAGAATTTGCAAACCGCCATCGGTATTCTCCGACGCGATCACGTGCGCGGGGCGCAAATCGATGACGCAGCTCTGACCCGCGCCACGCTGCGTGGCTTGCTCGAGACCCTCGCGCCCGGAGCGGGTTTTGTCAGCGGCCCGGCCGAGCCCGCCGCCGATGCTCCTTTCCGTTCCGAGATTCTCGACGGACGCGCCGGCTACATCCGCCTCGGTTCGCTCAAGTCGGAAAACATCGCGCAACTGGACGCCGCGTTGCGCGAGTTCACCGCCAAAAAAGTCCACGGCGTCGTCCTCGATCTGCGCGCCACGCCCGATTCGTCCGACTTTGCCCTTGCGGCCCAAGCCGCCAGCCGCTTTTGCACTCCCGGCACGGCGCTGTTCTCTCTCGCCGGTCCCGGTCGGCCCGGCGGCAGCGAATTCACCGCGCAAGGCGAACCGCTTTTCCGCGGTGTGCTCATTGTCATTATCGACGAAACGACATCCGGTGCGGCCGAGGCACTGGCCGCGACTTTGCGTTGGAATGCCAAGGCTTTGTTGGTCGGAACGCGCTCCAGCGGACGCTGTGTCGAGTTTGCCGAGGTCGCCGTCGGGAACGGTCCGAAACTGCGCATCGCGGTGGCCGAGGTGCGCATTGCCGGGCAACCGATTTATCCTCGCGGACTGCGACCCGATATCGAGATCGAGCAGGACCCCGAGGAGCGCGAGTTCATCCTGGCCGAATCATTGCAACGCGGAGCCGGGGTGTTTGTTTTCGAGGAAGAGCGCGCGCAGATGGACGAAGCGGCTTTGGTCGCGGGAACCAATCCGGAAATCGACAGCGAGCCGGTCGAACCGGGATTGATCGATCGTCCGCTCCAGCGGGCCGTCGACTTGGTCACCGCCCTGCGCGTCTTCCGCCGCCCCGAATAATCTGTCTCTCAATGCCGGAGCAGGCTGCGGAGCAAACCTCCGACCGCTTCGCCCGCCGCTTCCGGAACCTCCACCGCGGAGTCGATCACGCCGGTCGCAGGCACCACGGCGAGGGCGCTGGCCACGCGTCCGCTCAAGTTTTCGGTCAGAGCACCGGGTCGACCACCCACTTTCACCGTGGTCCAGCAATAGCCGTCACGTTCATGACTGAAGAGGATCGGCACGAACGCCCCGAGGTAAGGGCGACCTTTGCGACGGACGCCAAGTTGCAGGTCCGCCGCGACGCTGTCCGGCGCGTAATGTCCGGAGCCGCGCACCGCAACGCCTTTTTCGGTGAGGGCTTGCAAATCGGTGAATTCGATGCGCCCGTCAGCCTGCCGGACGAAGTCGAATTGGAAAATATTCCACGGCACCGTGCTCCAATCTTCATGGTCGAACAAATCGGCCAGCTTGATGAAAAGGCCGACGGCTTTGGTCTCGGCATCCGCGATCTTCAGTTTGCCGGTCAAGGTTCCGTCTTTGAGCCGCCCGTCGCCACTGGCTGTGCCGCTGAGGTGCCCGGCAAAATTTTTGCCCAGCATCGGCTCGATTCGGATGTCCTGCCAGGAGAACTCCCCGGACCAAGCCCCGCCTTCATGGGTGGCCGAGCCCGCGATCACTCCGCCGCTCGCATCCTTCACCGCGAATCCCCCGAGGTGCCAGCGATCGCCGCGGTGCTCGGCGGAGAAACGTTCGATCGCGAGGGGAGCACGGTCGGGCAACTTGAGTTCCCCGCCTTTGCCGGAGATCGACCAGACGCCGTCGCGGTTGAGCCCCCGCACCGAGGATCCCTCGATGGACCACTCGGCCCAATCGCGGTGGCGTAGGTGCAGACGATTGACCAGCAAGTCGAGGGGAGGTGTCTGGGCCGCGGTCGCCGTCGCGGTGGCGGCCGCTCTCTCTCCGCTCGGCGGATGATTGCGCCAGACGATCTCCGCCTCGGCCGCCTCGACATGCAGCGGCTCGTTTGCGGGTTCGAGCAAACTTTGCCAACCGACCATGGCCCGCACTTCGCGCGCTTCCAAACGCACAAACGGCAGGTCTCCGCCCGCCACGCGCAGGCGTGTCGCTCTCAACACACCGTCTTTCCACTCCAACCCCTGCAGGTCCACATCCGCCCCGAGAGCAGTCGCCAATTTTCCGGCCAATTGCGCGCGCATCCAGTAATTGGCCAAGGTCTCGCGCACCAGATACACTCCGCCGCCGAGCAGCAGAAGCAACGCGGCGAGCGAGAGCAGAACGACACGCCATTTCATGGCCGGAATTAATCACGCCTCTTGGCGCAAGGCCAGTCGTCGCCCCGTTTTCTGCTGTCCAAGCAGGCCGGGGGACGGTTTATTCCCTTCTATGCAGGTCCGCCTCTTCCGTTCCCTCGCGCTCTGCGCTCTGGCCTTCCTTCTCGCCGGCTGTCCGAAAAAAGAGAAACCCGCCATGCCCGAGTTGACCGTGCCGGTCGCCGCTCCGGTGGAGCAGAAAGTCCCGGTCGTGCGCGAATGGGTCGGCATGCTCCAGGGTCTGGTCAATGCCAACATCGTGGCCCAAGTCAGCGGCTACCTCGTTTCGCAGAACTACGAAAACGGCGCCTTGGTCAAAAAAGGCCAACTCCTCTTCCAGATCGACCCGCGCCCGTTCAAAGCCGCCTTCGACCAGGCCGCGGGGCAACTCGAGGAAGCCAAAGCGCGCCTTATCCGCGACGAAGCCAATGCCAAGCGCGCGGTCGACCTCCTGGCCAAGAACGTGATCAGCCGCGAGCAATACGACGATGAGATCCAAGCTTTCGAAGCGAGCAAAGCCGCCACCGCTGCGGCCGAGGCCGCGGTCGAACAGGCACGCCTCAACCTCGAGTTCACCAGCATCACCGCGCCGATCGACGGTCTCGCCGGGATCAACATCGCGCAGGTCGGCAACCTCATCGGACCCCAGACCGGCACTCTCACCACCGTGACCATGGTCGATCCGATCAAAGCCAATTTCTACATCAGCGACTACCAATACCTGAACTACATCAAACCCTACTACGGCGACCCGGACAAACTCATCGCGGCGCAGGACCGCGGCGGATTCGGTCTGCAGATCGTGCTGGCCGACGGCACCGTCTATCCGCATCCCGGACGCCTCATGGCGGTGAACAATGTCATAGGCCGGGACACCGGCGCCCTCGAACTCGAAGCGCAGTTCCCCAATCCGGGCAATCTCCTGCGCGCCGGTCAATTCGCCCGCGTCCGCGGTGTCACCCAGTGGTTAGACGATGCCCTGCTCGTCCCGCAACGCGCGGTCAACGATCTTCAGGGCAAAGCGCAGATTGCAGTGGTCAGCTCCGACGGCAAAGTCGACCTTCGTCTTGTCCAGACCGGACCGACCTACGCCTCCATGCAGGTCATCACCGACGGACTCAAGCCCGGCGAACAGGTCGTCGTCGAAGGCATGCAGAAACTGCGTCAGGGCATGACGGTCAAAACCACGCCGTGGAAAATGCCCCCCGGATTCAACCAAGAACCCAACTTGCCCGCACCGGAGCCGCCGCCGGCCGATGGTGATTACCTGCTCGAGCCGCCCAAAGCGGCGCTCGAGGGCGCGCCCGCGCCCGAAGTTCCGGTGGTTCCCGAGGCCAGTCCAGTGCCCACGCCAACCCCGCTGCCTGAGGCTTCCGCCACGCCCGCCTGACGCGCGCGTCACCGCCCGATCATGCCGCAGTTCTTCGTCAACCGTCCGATCGTGGCGATGGTCATCGCCATCATCACGGTCATTATCGGCCTTGTTTCCATGGCGCGCCTGCCCGTCGCGCAATACCCGAACATCGTCCCGCCGCAGATCCAGGTGAACGCCACCTACGTCGGCGCCGACGCGCTGACCGTCGAGCAATCCGTGGCCACGCCGATCGAGCAGCAGGTCAACGGCGTCGAGGGGATGGAATACATGTATTCGGTCAACGCCAACAACGGCAACATGACCCTCAACGTTTTCTTCGGCGTGGACACCGTCCCGACCGACGACCAGATCCTTACCCAGATGCGGCAGGCGCAGGCCAATTCACAGCTGCCCTCGCCGGTGGTCGAATATGGAACCACCGTGCAGCAAAGCACGTCGGCGCCGTTGCTGCTCTTTGCGCTCTCCTCGCCCGACGAAACCTTCAACTCCCTCTTCCTCGCCAACTACGCCTACATCAACCTGAACAACGAACTGGCGCGCCTGCCCGGCATTTCCAACGTCGCCATCTTCGGTGCTGGGCAATATGCCATGCGCATCTGGGTTACGCCCGATCAGTTGGCCAAGCTCGACGTCACCGCGCAGGAAATCATCAACGCCGTCAAGCAGCAGAACCGCGTCAACCCAGTCGGCAAAGTTGGGGCAAAACCCATCCCGTCCGGGCAGGAATTCGCCTACACCGTGATCGGCGAGGGCTATCTGACCACGGTCGAGGAATTCGGCGAGGTCGTCGTGCGGGCCAATGCGGACGGCTCCATCCTCCGGCTTAAGGACGTCGCGCGCATCGAGCTCGGTGCGCAGAACTACAATGTTGAGGGACGTTTCCAAGGCAAGCAGGCCGCCATCATCGCGCTCTACCAGACGCCGGGCAGCAACGCGCTCGACGCGGCGGCCTCCGCGCAGAAACTGATGAAGGACTTGTCCCAGCGGTTCCCGCCCGGCATGCAATACACCGAGTCGCTCAACACGACGCTCGCTGTCACCGCCGGCATCGAGGAAATCGTCAAAACACTCTTCGAAGCCCTGCTCCTCGTCATCATCGTCGTCTTCATCTTCCTGCAGGGTTGGCGGGCCACACTCATCCCGCTCCTCGCCGTGCCCGTGTCGCTCATCGGCACATTCGCCATTTTCCCGCTGCTCGGATTTTCGATCAATACCCTGTCGCTTTTCGGTCTGGTCCTGGCCATCGGCCTTGTCGTTGACGACGCCATTGTCGTGGTCGAGGCCGTCGAGCATCACATCGAACAAGGGATGAGTCCGCGCGACGCCACGCTCAAAGCCATGCAGGAAGTGTCCGGTCCGGTCGTGGCCATCGCGCTCGTTTTGTCCTCGGTCTTCATCCCGACCATATTTATTCCCGGTATCACCGGCAGTCTTTACCAGCAATTCGCCGTGACCATCGCGGTCTCGGTCTGTCTTTCCGCCTTCAACGCGCTGACCCTCAGTCCGGCCATCGCCTCGCTCATCCTCCGTCCGAAAGGCGAGTCCCGCGGTTTGCTCGGGGGATTTTACAAGTGGTTCAACAACATGTTCGGCAACGCGACGAACAAATACGTCCGCATCTGCGGTGCGGCCATCCGCAAGCTCGTCCTGAGCCTCGGCTTCCTCGGACTGCTCACCGTAGCCGCACTTTTCTTCGGCGGCCGCCTCGCGCCGTCCTTCCTGCCGGAGGAAGACCAGGGTTATTTCTACGCCGCGCTCCAGCTGCCCAACGCCTCGTCGATGGAACGCACCGGGGCCGTGGCCGCGCAGGTCGAGAAGATCCTCATGGAAACGCCCGGGGTGGAATACGTGACCACCGCGGTCGGGTTCAACCTGCTCAGCCAGGTCAACACCACCTACAATGCTTTCTTCTTCGTCACGCTCAAACCGTGGGAGGAACGCACCTCGCCGCAGACGCAATACAACAACATCCTGCGCCGGGTAAATGCGCAGCTCGCCGTGCTCCCGTCCGCCATGGCTTTCGCCTTCTCGCCGCCGGCCATTCCCGGCGTCGGAACGTCCGGTGGCGTGAACTTCGTCCTGCAGGACCGCTCCGGCAGCACGGTGCAGTTCCTCGCCGAGCAGACGCAAACGTTCATGGCCGCGGCGGCCAAACGTCCGGAACTGCAAAACATCAACACCACCTTCCTGCCCTCCGTTCCGCAGCTCAAGTTGTCCGTCGACCGCGACAAAGCCCTCATCGAGGGCGTGGCGATCAACGATGCTTACGATTCGCTGCGCGCTTTCCTCGGCGGAACGATGGTCAATTATTTCAACCGCTTCGGTCTGCAATGGCAGGTCTACGTGCAGGCCGAGGGCGATTACCGCACCGACATCGAGAAGGTCGGACAGTTCTACGTGCGCAACCGCAACGGCGAGAGCGTGCCCGTTTCCGGCATCGTGCAAAGCAAACCGCGCTTCGGCCCGGAATTCACCATGCGCTTCAACATGTATCGCTCGGCGCAGATCAACGCCACCGCGGCCGAAGGCTACAGCTCCTCGCAGGCCATGGCCGCGATGGAGGAAGTCTTCGCCCAGACCATGCCGAAGGAAATGGGCTTCAACTACCTCGGCATGTCGTTCCAGGAAAAACAAGCCGCGCAAGGCGTGTCACCCGTGGCCATCTTCGCCCTGGCCCTCGTCTTCGTCTTCCTCATCCTCGCCGCGCAATACGAAAGCTGGTCGCTGCCCTTCAGTGTTCTGCTTGGCACGCCCATCGCCGTCTTCGGCGCCTTCTTCGCCCTCTGGGCCCGCGGCATGGAAAACAATGTCTACGCCCAGATCGGACTCATCATGCTCATCGGCCTCGCGGCCAAGAACGCCATCCTCATCGTCGAATTCTGCAAATCGGAATACGAGGGCGGCAAAAATCTTTTCGACGCCGCATTGGCCGGCGCCCGCGTGCGCTTGCGTCCGATCTTGATGACCGCCTTCGCCTTCATCCTCGGCTGTGTCCCGCTCTGGACCGCCACCGGTTCCGGTGCCATTTCGCGTCAGACCATGGGCACCGCGGTGATCGGCGGCATGAGTGCGGCGACCCTCTTCGCCATCTTCATCATCCCGATGCTCTTCTACGTGGTGGAAAAATTGTCCGGCTCCAAACCGGGCGAGGCCCGCACCGGACCCGCGGAACCGAAGACGTCCGCCTAGCCGGCAGAGGTGAATCGCGCCGTCCCGGCGCGATATTTCACCCGAGCAATCGCGATGGGAACATCGCCATTCACCTAGACGATATTTTGCTGTCAGCCAGCCAAGGCAATTTCACGGCCGGCCATCCGACGCCGCGTCCTTAGCGATCTCCGGCATCTCGATCGCTTCCGGTTCCTCCTCCAACTCCATCACCCGCCGCGCCCCGCGGTCGCCGATCCATGCCCCGAAGCGAACCCAGCCCGAATCCTGTGCCGCTTCCGCAATGATGCGGAGCCTCTCGTTTTCCTCGCGCGTTTCCTCCAACTTTTCGCGGGTGCGCCGCAGCGCGTCGGCATAAGCGGCCAAGTCGAGCGGATCTTGTCCTTCGAGGAGCGCTTCCCAATGCGCCGGCATGGTCTGCGCCTCGTAGGAACGCAGAATGACAGCGAGCGCTTCCTGCCGCTCTTCGGGCGGAGCCGCGGCGGCCATTTGCAGGACAAGCTGCTGCAGAAGGTCCTCGCGCACACCGGAGAGACTGTTCCATGCCGCACGGTGATAAGCTGCCGTGTTGCGTCGCGTTTCCGGTGACACAGCCAACTTGGCGCGCAGGGTGGACAACACCGCCAACTGCAATTGCAAAGCATCGGCCGTCTGCCGCGGGGTCGGATCGCGGTCTGGAGCAGACGGATAATGGTCGAGCAGCAAGTCGTGGAGCACCGTTAGTTGCCCCTGCAGCGCGGCAAGCAAAACCGCCGTTTGGTTGAAACTCGGCACATCCTCCGGCAGCGGCGTGGTAGCGAAGGCATCGCGCCGCAGCAGGATGTTCGAGATGGGCCCGGCAAAATGTCCGCTGCCCAACCACTCGGCCAAACCGGCGCCCGCTCGTCCGGGTGCCCAGAGGAGTTCCTGGTGACCCACCCGCGGATCGTCCTCCGGCAGCATTTGTCCCCGGCTGTCCACCGGGCGCCATCCGGTAACCACCATGGCTGGTCCGCGTTTCTCGCCCGCCGGTTGCAACGCGGCCAAGCAGCGCTCGAGCCGCGTCGGCGCGTAAAAATCGCCTGCTTGCAGGAAGGCAATGAATTGAAAATTGGCGAGATATTCCATCACCGCGTTGACCGCGGCGGACAACGTGCCCGGCTCCGTTTGCACGATCTCGGCCGGAATTCCCGGAATCAGCTCCGCCAAAGTTTCCGCATCCGGACTCGTGCCATCGTCGAGCAAGACGACGAGATTGGGCGGACGCGTCTGCTCGTTGAGCGAAGCCAACGAAGCGCGCAAGCCGGGCGAATGCGGAAAGAGCGGCACGACCACCGCCACGCTGGCCTCCGCCGCCGGTGCAACGCTCGCCGCCACTGTGTTATTTTCCGCCTCCGACATGGGCTTCCATTCGTAACGGAACACGCACTACAATTCCACCCGTTACATCATGAGCAACCGATCCTTCCCTCCCTTCAGCTTGAGCCGCCTGCTCAAGAAGACCTTCGAGCCCCAGCCCGGACAGC
>CAZJGQ010000012.1:0-26004 GCA_964545425.1 uncultured Chthoniobacter sp.
CAAACTTCCATGCTTTCGCTCGGAGGCCGAGCAACGCCGATTACCTCGGCTCGAGCCGACATCAACTACGACGGTATCTACTCCGGCTCTTCGACTGTTACTTCCAAGTGGCGTTCTCCCCGGAGTTATTCCTCGGGTATTTTCAATCCGGCTAAGGGATACGACCAGAACTCCTACTTCGAAGGCGCACCTGCAGGCACGGCATCCTTCGTTGCTCCCTCGCTGGCTCTCGCGGGCAACCTCGTCGGAAAAAGTTACGCCAGTCCCAACCAGCGCACCCAGCCCCCCGCCCTCGGCACGCTGCGGCTGGCTTTCCTCGGCGAAAAAAATGCCGGCTCAATCGCCGCCCCAGCCTTTGTCCAGCACTCGCCCTACGCTCCCGAATTTCGCTTGGCCGCAGGCCGCGCGTCGAACCTTGTTTTACCGGAGTTTGACTTGGTTAACGGCGAACCGGTTCCCTTACCGGCGGCGCTGCGCGGCGCGTTCGCCCTCGGCTCCGCGGTATTCGACGAGGAAGAAGGCGGCTTCGGGAACTTGGAGGTGGAAAATGCGGACGGCGACTTTGTCATGGCTGATGGCGCCGCGGTCCGCCTGCGCCCGGGCGGCAGCATTCAGGCCTCGGCGAAGAACGTCCGCCTCGGCGGCGCGATCACAGCTCCGGGCGGATCCGTCTCACTGGCGGCCTATAACTTCTCGCCCTACCTCTACGCCGAATTGTCGGCGACAGGAGCGCTAGCGGACCAACCCGCGCCCGCTGTGCAGCCGGGGCGGGGATCGGTGGTGTTGGGTAGCAAGGCGCGCATTGATGTTTCGGGCATGCTCATCGATGACCGGCCTTTCACGGCAAACCCCTCATTCGGGGCCGTGCTCACGGACGGTGGGTCGATCCTGCTCGAAGGCTATGCGGTCCATCTGCCCGCCGGTTCCGTTCTCGAGGCTGGCGGCGGTATCTATGCCGGCTTGGAGGGCCAATTTTCCTTCGGCGACGGCGGATCGATTGAGATTCTTTCCGGACGAGACCCCGACTTGGCCACCTCAACCGGCGGATCCTTGGTTCTGGACGCGTCTCTGCGGGCTTACTCCGCTGCTAAGGGTGGATCGCTCACCTTGCAATCGAACTTCATCCACGTTGGCGGCCAGCCTGCCCCCGAAGGCGGGTTGGATCTTTCCCCGGGATTTTTTCAGTCCGGCGGCTTCTCGTCCTACAAGCTGATCGGCTTGGGCGGGCGCGATTCGCTGGGTAACGATCGGACCGGAGTCCTCGTAGCTACGGCGATCGAGCCCCGGGCCTCGACGCTGGCTCAGCAATCCCCCAGAGCAGCCACGTCTTCCGGGTCGCTGCGTCTCGGTCCGGATGTCTTTAGTCCCGTCAGTCCGGAGTACAGCGGTCAACGGCAGGCGGTTTCGCTGAACCTCTCCGCCACGGGGTTCGATGACCCTTTTACCGAAGACAAAGTGGAAGCCCTCGGTATCGTTGAGATGGCGGCAGGCTCCCGCATCACGACTGGCGCCGGGGCTTCGGTTTCGATCAAGGGCGATGTGGTCAAAGTTAATGGATCAATCACTGCTCCGGGTGGCGCGATCGACATCGCCGGTCGCAGTTCCTACCGGGTTTCCCCGGTCGAAGCGCAAACCATTTCCGCAGCACGGCCCACGGTCGAGATCGGGCCGGGTGCACGCTTGTCTGCAGCAGGCACCGCGGTTGCCCTTCCCGACCGGAATGGACTGCGCGCCGGCCGACTTCTGCCGGGCGGTGCGATAACCGTCTCCGGCAACATCTTGGCCGATCAGGGCGCGGTCCTCGATGTGCGTGGTTCCTCGGCCGTTTTTGATTTCAGCCCGCAGCGCTTCGGGCTTTCGCCCACCGATCCGAGAAATCCTTTCAAGGTGGTGATCGGTTTGCCTGCACGGGTGGATAGCGATGGCGGTCGCATTACCCTGGCGGGATCGCAGATGCTTTATTCCGACGCAACACTGCATGGCGCGGCGGGTGGCTCCTTGTCCCTGGGCGGAACGCTCTCCGTCTCTTCAGGCAAGTTCTACGCATCCGGCGTCAACCGCTCGGGTGACGAAATAAACATGATCGTTCGCCAGAGCGGTCTGGCCTCGGAGTTCCGGGCCGGCGAGGGCGTTGCCGGCCTCGGCTTCTTTGCCATCGATCGATTCGAAGCAGGCGGGTTCGACAATCTCGACTTGGGTTACTTTTATTTGTCCGACGCGGATCCGATACCCTACGGCGGCAACATCGAGTTTCGCGATCCTGTCTCCATACAAGCAAACCGATCCCTGCGGGTTGCTGCGGGTGGCGTCATCAAGGCAGACGCTCCGGTGGCTTTGTCCGCTCCCTACGTGGCCGTCGGGCAAAAATACCAAGCACCCCTGCATCCTTCCGATCCCAACCAGCCTTTCCGCCGGTTCGACGCCTCAAGCAAGGAAACACCGCAGCTGTTCGTTCCGCCGACGTCGGGCGACGGTTTCCTCGATGTCCAAGCCTCCTTGGTTGATGTGGGACATCTCTCTCTCCAAGGTATCAGCCGTGCCGACCTCACAGCGGCGTGGGACATACGGGGGTATGGAAGCTTGAATGTGGTCGGTGATCTTAATCTCACCGCGGGGCAGATCTATCCCTCCACCCTGTCTGCTTTTGATATTTTCGCCTTCGACAATCCCGATGGCGCCCTCGGGTCCGTTACGATCCAAGGCGGGGGCACACGCGCTTTGCCACTTTCCGCCGGAGGCCATCTTCGCGTGATGGCTTCGTCCATCGATCATCGGGGCACACTGCGTGCGCCGCTGGGCTCGATCGCCCTCGGGTGGGACGAAGTGGATCTCGATGCAACCAGTTTCGAGGTAGACGGGCCGTCCAATCCCGTGGTGGGAAACTCCATGCCCGCTCCAGCGACCCTGTCGATCCGTCTGGAAGATGTCAGCGTCACTTCGGTCTCGGCTGTCGATCCGTTGAGAGGCTCAGGGATCCTGATACCCTTCGGACTCAGTCCCGACGGCTTCGGATGGGTTGATCCGCGTGGAGTCGACGTGACCGCCAGCGGTTTGCCGTCCCGCAGCGTTTTGTTCGCAGCCGACCAGGTGGCAATGTCAGGCGGTGCCACGGTCGATTTGCGGGGCGGTGGAGATTTGACGGCCTTCCGTTGGGTGTCCGGCACTGGAGGAAGTGCGGACATTTTGGGCACCGCCACCACCGAATGGAGCTCCACCACGGACTACAAGGCTGGCAATCTGGTGTCATATGGGGGAGCAACGTGGTCGGCCCGCACCGACATCAGCCCGTCCGACTATGCAGTCGCGCCGCAGCCATCCAAAAGCCTGCAGTGGGTTCGGGTGCCGGAGTCGTGTGCGGTCTTGCCCGGGTTTGACGGTCCCTTTGCCCCGCTCAACGATTTCAACAGCGGCCTCAACTCGGGGTCCTTGGCTGGTGATCCTGGCTATGCCGCAGACGGCCTGAGGTTGGGTGACCAAGTGATTATCGCTGGCATGCCCGGTCTTGCTGCCGGTTCCTACACCTTGCTTCCGCGTCGCTATGCTCTTCTGCCCGGCGCATTCTTGGTCAGGCCGGAAGACGGCGGTAGTTTCATCTCCAGTGGGTCGGTTTTGGACACATCAGCTCTCAATTCGGGGAGCCTGCCCTTTATGGCGGCAAGCCTTATGCCCGACGGTGTCTACCTGGCGCGGGGCTTTGCCTCCAGCGGACTGAAAGGGACCTCCGCTGGACCGTTGCGCGAATACGTTTCCGTGCTGACGCCGGCCCAAGTCGCCGCCCGCGCCCAATACAACGTCTACCAGGCTTCTGCTTTTCTCGAATCCGCCGCAAATCGTCTCGGTCTTCCCGCTGCGCAGCCGCTGCCGAAGGACTCCGCCAAAGCCGCCTTTCATGGCAATACGGGTCTTGTGCTCGAGGGTTCGGTGTTGGCCCGCAGCATCGAGCCACGCGGGAAGCGCGGCAGCATCGACGTCAGCAGCTTCGGGAACATACGGCTTGTCGGCGGGGACGGAGCAGCCGATGCGTCGACCTCGTTGCGCACGGATGTTTTGGAAGGCTGGGGTGCCGGCAGTCTGCTGATCGGAGGCTTGCGCCGCGAAACAACCGAAGGCGCCGTTGTGGATGTGCGTAGCCCGTCCGTAGTCCTTGACAATCCGGGCAACGAGTTTCTTGCACCGGAAATCATCTTCGCAGCAAGCGACCAAGTTTCCATGGAAGCAGGTTCGGCCCTGTCGGCAGACGATGGCGCTGTAACCTCTGGTGCCGACCCGCTTATTTTGACCGGTGAGGGTGCCATGCTCCGGGTGAGTGCAGACCCAAACGCCATTGCCTCCCGCTCCGGTGTCGGTGGAACGTCAGACGGCGCAATTCTTGCAATCGGTGCCGGCAGCTCTTTATCCGGGGCCAGCGTGACCATGGATTCTTCGTCAGCGCTTTTTTTGGACTTTACGTCAACATTGGAGGCCCGCTCTCTGACCATGTCCAGCGGGCAAATCAGCGTTCTCGCGGGTTCTTATGACGGCGATTTGGACGGAAGTGTTGTCGAGAACCACCTTGTGCTCGACGAGGAAATCTTCAGCCAACTCGGATCCGTCGAGATTCTCCGCCTTTCAAGCTACCGCACCATCGACATCTACGGAAGCGGCAGCTTGGGAGGCGGCGACTTCGGCAGGCTGGAATTGTCGGCTGGCGGCTTGCGCGGGTTCGGTTCAGGTTCTGACGAGGTCTCCATTGCGGCGAAGAGCGTTCTTCTGGCCAACGCCGGCGGCGCCGAGGGCTTGCCCGCCTACGCCGATGATTTGTCGAGGCTCTCGGTCCGGGCCGCCTCCATTGCACTGGGTAGAGGCGCGTTCTCGGTGTCCGGTTTTGGGGATGTGTCGCTCGACTCGTCGGGCGGTTTGCTGGCCGAAGACGACGGATCACTCCGCGTTGCGGGATCATTAGGTATTGTCGCTCCAGTCATTACTTCTCGGCAAGGAGTCAGCTATGACATTGCTGCGGAGGGCAACCTGGATCTATCGGCCTCGGACGGGGAGGAACTCTTCTCTCCAGGGCTGGGGGGGCGGCTGTCGCTAAGCGGCAGTTCGGTAAACGTGGACGCGGCGATCGACCTGCCCGCCGGCGTTTTAAGCATCACGGCCACCGAGGGGGATGTTGCGGTTTCCGGTTATCTGAGCGTGGCGGGAAAAGCACAGGAATTTTTCGACGTCACCCGCTACGCCAATGCCGGAAACATCGAACTAAAGTCGTTGAATGGCGCGGTGGTTCTGCAGGAAGGAAGCTTTGTTTCCGTTTCCGCGGACGAGGGGGGCGGCGATGCCGGCACTTTGACCATCGGATCGCCGGGTGGATCTTTCAGCTTGGGTGGAGTTTTGGTCGGTGAAGCAGCGGAGGGCAACGTCTCGGGGAGCCTGCTTTTGGACGCCGGAGCGCTTGAAAGCTTCGACGAGCTCTCCTCGCTGGTCGATGCGGGCGGATTCCGCGAAGAGCGCTCCTTCCGCGTGCGGGACGGCAATGTCTTGATAGGCGCGACGACAAAGGTTCGCGACTTTTCGCTCTCCGCCGACGGGGGAGACATCACCGTGCGGGGACGCATCGATGCGTCAGGTCAGACCGGGGGCAGCATCCGCCTGGTCACTGCGGGCAATCTGAGTTTGGAACCTTCGGCTGTTCTCGATGTCTCGGGTCGTGTCTTCAGCAATGCAGGCAATGGCGGCAGCGTCGTGTTGGAGGCAGGATCAGCGATCGACGGCGTGTCCGACGGAACGGCACGGCTGAGTTTGGCGCCTGGATCCCTTGTGGACCTCTCGGTGGACGCCTTTCGCCCCGGCTCACATGACGCGCCCGGTTCCAGCGCCTTCTACGGCCAAGTCGAGGGAACTTTGCATCTGCGCGCTCCGCGCACCGGCAATGATGTCGGCGGGATTGGTTCCATCGCGTCGACGATCAACCGTGGCTCGTCGATTTTGGTCGAGGGCTTCCGGGTCTACCAACCAGACAACGGGATCATGAACATCGCATTGCGGGAAACCATCCACGCTGACAACGCGCAGTTCATGATTGCCAGCGAGGAAGCTCTCAGAGACCGGCTGCTTGACGTCTCCAACGCCGGCCTTGAGCAAATCCTCGTCATCGCTCCAGGGGTCGAGGTCATCAACTTGGGTGGAGATTTGACCATCGGATTGGCCAACCAAACCGGCTCGGAAAACATCGAAGCTTTGTCCGATGCCGACTGGGATCTTTCCGGATGGCGTTACGGGTCTCGCCAAGCCCCCGGAGTCCTGACGCTCCGCGCCTCCGAGGACCTTGTCTTCAACAATTCCTTGAGTGACGGGTTTATCCCGATCGAAAAAGGCAGTGACTTGACCTTTGCCGAGAGCGGCAACTCTCGCCTTTGGCTCGCTCCGCTGCAGTCGGTTTCGGACAAACTGCCCCTCAACACGCAGTCCTGGAGCTACCGCCTTGCGGCCGGGGCAGATCTTGGTGCGTCCGACTTCCGACGCAGTCTTGGCGTTGATGCCTTGGATTCTCTTCGCCCCGGCAAAGGGTCGGTTCTCGTCGGGGAGTTCTTTGCTACTGCGGTGCCAAATAGTGTCACGACCGGCACCGGTGCAGGTGTCGGGCGCGACGGGCAAACGGCGGACACTCTACGCATCAACACCGCTTCGAACAACAAAGACCGAGGCACGCGCTACGAAGTTGTCCGCACCGGCACGGGAGGCATCGAGATAGCGGCTGCCCGCGACCTTCAACTCCGCAATCCCTTCGCGACTGTCTATACGGCCGGTGTCGCCGTAGCCGACCCATCGCGGGTGTTCTCAACCGGCGACTTCATTGTGCCGGTCACCACGCCCAGATCGCATCCTGATCAGGGGGGCACGCTCGGTGCGGCCCAGCAAAATTACGGGGCCTACTACGGTCTTGCCGGTGGCGATCTGCGGATTTCGGCCGGACAAGACATAGGTCGCTTCTCGCGTCTCGCCGATGGGACTGTCGTTTCGGATGCTTCCATGCAATTGCCCACGCAGTGGCTTTACCGGCGCGGGCTTGTCGACCCCGCAACGGGCCTTTTCTCCAGCGTGGTCTCGTCGGGTGTCAGAGATCACTCTGCCTCGACAACATGGTGGGTTGACTACAGCAATTTCTTCCAAGGCTTTGGCGCTCTGGGCGGCGGCAGTATCCGCATGGCGGCGGCGCGCGATCTGATCAATGCCGATGCGGCAATTCCGACCTCGGCCCGCATGGCCGGACAGGATCCTTTGAGCGGTGGCGCTCCCGACGAGCGTCGAAATCTTGCTCCTGATACGGCGAACCTCCTCGAATACGGCGGCGGGGATCTCCTCGTTCAAGCCGGCCGCAACCTCGACGGCGGAAGTTTTTACGTGGAGCGAGGCAGGGCGAAATTCCGCGCAGCGGATGACATCACCACCAATGAAGCCCGGTCTTTGACTCCGTGGCAACTGACGCCTAGTCAAAACCTGCTGGACGCATCAACTTGGCAGGCCGTAACCCTCTACGGAGGACGCACGCAGTTCGATGTGGCAGCGCGAGGGGATATTCTGCTCGGTCCGGCGACCGCAGCGTTTCTCCTGCCGCAGGGTTTGAACAACAAGTTTTGGTATAAAACGCAGTTCCAGATCATCGGTCCCTCCGCCGGCGTGTCAGCAGCATCCTTCGGGGGCACGGTCACGCATCGTCTGGGCGTCACGCTGCCGGGAGATACGCTCGCCCTGCCTGTTCTCGAGGCGGCTTACCGACAAGGTTCGGCCATTTCTCCCGGTTCGGCTGCCTATTATCGGCCTTGGCTTAGATCCGCTGAAAGCGATACCTCGGGTTTTCGCACGGTTGCATCGGTGGCTTTGCCGTCCCTGCGCAGCACGGCCTTCGGGGGTGATGTCACCGTGGTTGGCCAGTTGAATCTGTTCCCTTCGCCCCAAGGCGAGCTGGAACTTCTCGCCTCGGGCGCCATTCCCGGACTGGCTGTCTCGGGCCGGACGAGCATCGAAGTTGGGGAAAGCGCCCTAGACGTTACCGCTTGGACTTCTGCACGGCTCAATCTTTCCGATGCCGACGGTTCCCGGGTTCCTTCGTCCTCCGCGCCGCTGGGCATTCAGCAGGTGGCTGGCAACTCCGATTTCCTGACCATACGCGACACGTCGGCCAATCCCTGGTCGTCCGTCGCGGCCATGTTCAACGAGACAGGCGCTTACAAGGGCGTCTACGGCACAACGGAAGTCAAATCGGCTCTGCACGCCGCAACCCCTGTTCATGTCGGGAACCCGAACCCTGTCCGACTCTATGCCGCCGGCGGTGATCTCGCCAACATCACACTGTTTGCCCCGAAAAAAATCCGCGCCGTGGCCGCCCGCGACATAGCGGACATTGCCTTCTACCTTCAGCATGTGTCCCCAGAGGATATCTCTTTGGTTTCGGCCGGACGCGACATCATTCCTTACAATGAGAACGCGGCTCTCCGCGTATCTGCGGAAAACCCTTCAGCCGGCAACCTCATCGTCGATGAAGCGCGCGACACGGTCGTGCCAGCGGGACCGAACAAATTTGTGCAAACCAAAGCCCTGGCCGGAGACATCCAAGCCGGTGGTCGCGGGATCGTGCAGGTTCTGGCCGGCCGCGATATCGACCTTGGTTCCGGTGCGAACTTTGCCGATCAGACCGGTGTGGGGGTGACGAGTATCGGTCGCTTGCGGAACCCGGCACTGCCTTTCGAGGGAGCGCACTACGTGGTGATGGCCGGGGTGGGCGGCGTGTCATCCGGACCGTCTTTGGGTCTGACGGGAAGCTCACTCACCTTTGGCAATCTGGCGCCGACCGGTTTTCTTGGCAACTCGTCGGAGCACAAAGCGGTAGGCGCCCTGCGTGGCCTGTTCGAACGATTGCAGCAAGTCGGCAGGGACGCGGCACAGACCGGCAACTATGACGCGGGTTACGCCGCGGTCGAAGCAATCTTCGGCAAAACTCCGGCGTCCGGAACCATCTTTACCCGCGCGCGCGACCTGCGCACCACATCCGGAGGTTCCATCATTGCGGCTGCGCCGGGGGGAGGCATAGCCATGGCTTCCGACATTTTCGGCAACCCACTCACTCCGCCCGGTATTGTCACCGAATACGGTGGAGAAATCTCCCTGCTCACCGGCGGCAATATCGACATCGGCCGCGCGCGTATCTTCACCCTGCGCGGAGGCGATCTGACCATCTGGTCTTCGCGCGGCGACATTGCGGCGGGCACCGCGGCCAAGACCGTGGTCACGGCCCCGCCGACGCGCGTGCTCATCGATGCGATCAGTGCCGAGATCGAGACCGACCTGGGCGGCTTGGCCACCGGCGGCGGCATTGGTGTGCTTGCTTCGGTGGCCGGCGTGGAACCCGGCGCGGTGACCTTGCTTGCTCCTCGTGGCACCGTCGATGCCGGCGATGCGGGTATCCGCGCCACCGGCAATATCACCATCGCCGCTGCGCAGGTGCGCAATGCCGACAACATCGCTGCCGGTGGTGCCTCCGTCGGCGTGCCCGCTGCTCCTGCTGCCGCCGCACCGAACGTGGGAGGCTTGAGTTCCGCATCCTCCTCTTCGGCCGCCACGTCTCAGGCTGCCTCCGACGTTACCCGCCAAGCTCAATCCGGACCAGCCGCGGAACAGCAGGAACTGCCTTCCACCATCACTGTCGAGGTGCTCGGTTACGGCGGGGGTGGGACAGAAGAGGAAGAACGGCAGGAGGCAAATGGTGCTGCGCCTGCAGAAGAACAGGTGCTTTGACCCTACAATCCTCATCAGGTTCGGCGGCCATTCCGCGATCAGTCCGCCTCTCGATTTTTATTTGTCTCGCCTTGACCTGCGCTGCCTTGGCGGCGGCCAGCTACGCCAAATGGTCGGCCATCGGCAAAATCTCCGCGGTCAGTTTCAGCGACGTGGCGCCCCACTCGGTGAAGCTGCCGCCCGGCACCCGCGAAGAGCATCTGATGCTCCCGAATTCCTCGGTCGATGCCCGCTGGTGGGTGATGCACACCAAGAAAATGCTTCGCGATGGGACGTGGCGGGTGCGCGGGACGGCTTTGGATAATGCGCCCGATGGACGCGAGGTGCACTGGAGTTCGTTCCTCATGTGGGTGCTGGCTCTTCTCGCTTGGGTGCGTTCGTGGGGCACGGGTCAGCCGGCCGAATGGTTCGTGGCCGATGCTGCGGTGGCTGCGGGTCCGTTACTGCTTGTGCTCTTGTTTGGCGTCTTGTGGTGGACGGCGCGGCGGGCCTTCGGCTGGCTGCCGGCGACTTTTTATCTCCTCGTGCTGCTGACCACGCAGGGCGTGGTGCGCACCTTCGAACTCGGGGAAGCCGACCACCACGGCATCGTTCTGGCTTTCGCCTCGGCCTGTGCGCTCTGCCTGATTGCCGGCGGCGCGGGCTATGCCCGGCGCACCGACGCCACGGCCCCGCGTTGGTTTATTGCGTCCGGACTGACCGGTGCCGCCGCCTTGTGGGTCAGTGCTTCGACCGCCTTGCCTATTTTGGCCGGGCTTGGGGCGGGGGGCTTGCTCACGGGTTGGCTCTTCGCCCGCAGCAAAGAACCGACACCCCTGCGTCCGGATCTTTGGTTGGTGTGGGGTGTGGCCGGATGCCTCGGCAGCCTCGCGTTTTATCTCCTCGAATATTTTCCGCGGCATATGGGTTGGCGTTTGGAGGTCAATCACCCGCTCTACGCCTTCGCCTGGCTGGGCGGATCGTGGTTGCTCTGTCGCCTCCTCGAGGGGCGGCGCGACGGAAAGTTTCCTTTCCGCAAACCCGGAGACTGGGTGAAGGCGTTCCTTTGCCTCGTGGCGGCGGCCGCGCCGGTTGCCGCGATCGCCTTGGCCGGCGACCGCGTCTTCTGGGTTTCGGACACCTTCCTGCTCGCCCTGCACAAGGAATATATTTCCGAATTCCAGAGCATCGCGGGCATCCTGCGCTGGAAAGGTCAGGAGCAAAACGCGCTGATCTGGATCATTCTCTATTTCTGGATCTGGGTCATCTTCGCCGGCGCGCTGGCCTTGTGGTTTTCCGGGAAGGGCGATGGGCTTTTCCGTCGGGGGCTTTCGCTGCTGCTGCCGGCCACGGCTATCATGCAACTGCTCGCCTTTTGGCAGGTTCGCTGGTCGTCGGCCGCCTTCGCCCTGTGGGCGCTCTGGGGACTTGTGGCGGCGGCGGCCGTTTTGCGTTTGCCGGCAGCTTCCCCGTGGCTGACCCGTGGCTTGGCCTTCGTGGCGGCGGTGCCGTGGATCGCCTTCCTTCTCGGTCCTTTGCCTGCGGCGGCCTTCGCAACCAAGGCGGAGCGAACCTCCCTCGACGCCCCGCTCCGCGAGGACGTCGGCGGCAACCTGCTGGTCCGCGACGTGACGCACCGCCTTTTGCAGGCCAGCCCGGGACAAGTGCCGACCGTCCTGACCGGACCCAACACCTCGACCGAGATGGCCTACCATGGCGGGGTGCGCGTGCTCGGCACGCTCTACTGGGAAAACATGCCGGGTCTGAAAAAAGCGGCGGAGATCTTCGCCGCCGGCACGGAGGAGGAAACGAAGCGCCTGTTGTCCGAGACGGGCGTGACCCACATTGTGGTCCCGTCGTGGAGCAACTTCGGCGAGGCCTACGCCGGCCTCCTGGCCAAGGCGCGGGGCGATCGCGACCCGGTCCCCTCCTACCTCGACGCGGTCCTCGAGAACGAGGAGTTCCCGGTGTGGTTGCGACCCTTCGCCTATCCGATTCCCACCGCGACCGGAATCGACGCCCAGTCGGTGAGGGTCGTCGCCTTCCTGCCTTCGCAGAACGAATTCGAGGCGCATTTTTACCGCGGCATTTATCATTTCGAGTCGGGGCAACCGGACAAGGCGCGCACGCAGTTCACCGAGGCGCAGGCCTTGCGTCCCGGCGAGCCGCGTGTCCGGGCCTACCTTCGGAAGTTGGACGCCGCCGAGCCGTGAACGGAAGGTTTGTCATAGCCGGACTCCTCCTGCTCGGTGCCGCGCTCATCGTCGCCGCCGGGCGCGGCACGCTCTGGTTCGACGAGTTGCTCTCGCTGCAATGGGCGCGCTCGGCGCAGCATCCGTGGCACATCCTCGAGCTTTACCGCCACGACAACAACCATCCGCTCAACACGCTGTGGTTGCTGCTGGCCGGCGAGGACCGTCACCCGTTGGTCTACCGCGCGCTCTCCATGCTCTCGGGCTTCGTCGTTCTCGTGCTGATCTGGATGGCCGCGCGCCGGCTCTCGGAAAAATCCGCCTGGGTGCCGCTCCTCCTTGCCGCCACCTCGTTCCCTTTCGTGCTCTACGCGAGCGAAGCCCGCGGTTATGCGCCGGCGCTGGCCTGCCTTCTTGGGGCTTGGTTGGTCTTGTCCACAAGGGCCGATCGCCGCGCGGTCTGGCGCGTGCCCGTCTTTTGGCTGCTCTGCCTGGGCGCGATGTTCTCCCATGGAACATCTCTCGTCATCCTTGCCGCGCTCGGTGTTTATTTCCTCGTCGACCGCCGGGCGCGGGGCGGGGACTGGGTGCGGACCCTTGGCGGCGCCGCGCTTTGGTTCGGCCTGCCGCTCGCTGCGGCGGCTTTGTATTGGTTCCTTTTTCTGCGGCTGATGATCATTGCCGGCGGCCCCGAATACACGCTCCCGCAGGTTCTGGCGCATTTCTTCGGCTATTCGTTCGCAGTCCCGGGTGCCGGGCGAGGTTACTGGCCGATCGCCGTAGCGGGCTTCGCCGGAATAACCACCGCGCTCGTTTTCGGCCGCTTTCCCGATCTCGCCACGCGCGTGTTTTTCGCGGGTGCCGTGGCGATTTTTCCCGCGCTCTCGTTGCTGGCAGCCGACACAACTTATCTTTATTTCCGCTATTTTTTGGTCAGCCTTCCTTTCGTTTATTTGCTCGCTGCACCGGCGGCCGAGGCGCTCCGCTTCTCGTCGCCGGCTTGGCGAGTGGCCGCGGGTCTTCTTCTCGCCGCCATGGTGGCAGGCCAGTTCCCGCGCTTGGCCATGCTCATCGGGCAGGGCCGCGGCGACTACGCCACCGCTTTGCGCCGCATCGCCGCGGAAACGCCGGCGGGAGGGACAATTGTTTCCAACACAGAGATGCAAGTCGGATTCATGCTTGCTCACCTCAAGCGGTCGGAGCCGCAGCTTGCCGGGCTGACCCTCGTGCCGCAGGCCCGAGCGGCGGAAGAGGGGGCCGACTGGATCGTTTACACAAGTCAGGAAGACCCCCCGACCGCTCCACAGGACGCCATCGAGCTGCACGGCGACATCTACCGGGCCGTCTCCGTCCACCATGCCGCCCCTGTCTCGGGGTCCCATTGGGCCATCTACCGCAGGGTCGCGTCGCCCTCACAAAAGTGACGAAAAATTCACAACATTTGCCTACCGCTGGGGAGGTTGCCCGAGCAGTTTTGCCCACGTTGGCGCAGTTGTCCACGTGCCATCGAGTCAATCTCCAGACGCGATAAAAAACCAAAACCAAACACCCACGAAAAAATGAAATTCATCACACACAAGTTGCGGACCCTCGCGCTTGCCGCCGGAACCCTCGCAGTCACGGCGTCGGGCGCCAAAGCAGCCGAAGCCGGCGTTTACGCCGCGAACGATCTGCTCATGTTCTTCCAGAACCCCGCAGGAACCACCGGCACAGACCAGCTTGCCTATTTCAACCTCGGCAGCACCTACAATGTCTTCCGCGATGCGGCCACACCCAGCTCGGGAGCCTTTGGTTCCACCATCTCCCTGGGCAACATCAACTCCATCCTCACGTCCACCTACGGCGCGGACTGGACAAGCTTGTCTTCCTCGATCTTCTTCGCGGCCAACGGCCAAAACGGATCGACGTCAGGCACCTCAACGAGCACGCAAAACGGCGATTACGCGCGCACGGTGTATATCACCAAGGCTCGCACATCAGCCGGCTCCGTCGGCCAAGCCAACTCCCCTTCGCCGCTGTATGCGCCTTCGATTACAGCCGTTGCCGGCAACATTGCCGGGGCCAACAACATGAGCGGCATCACCCAACCCGGGGCGACCAATGTCAGCGACACGCTGCTCGACGGCTACAACCCATTCTTCAACGGTAATCCGGCGACAGCCTACTCCGCTATCAACGGTGGCTTGATGGGATCGATCTCCAGTTCGTCTTATACGTTCGGATCCATCAGCAACGTGGTCGGAGCGCTCGATCTCTACCGTGTCGCCAAGACAAGCGGAACCGGCACGACGAGCGGGAGCATCTGGCAAAATTCCAACAACATTGCGGCGACCTTCTCCAATGACTTCGGAGTGGCGGGGGGCGGCTCCGCTGCCGCTTACTACCTCGGCACCGTCACGCTCAGCGACAACGGAGACGTCAACTTCTCTGCGGTGCCCGAGCCTTCAACCTACGCCTTGCTCACCCTAGCCGCTGCCGGTCTGGGTGCGCATGTCATCCGCCGTCGCAAAAGGCAGTCCTGATTCCTGAACCAAACCCAACACCATCACCAAACTCCACACACCAAAACCATGAAACTGAAATCGATCCTCGCCGGCGCCATGGCGCTCGGCATTACCTCGTCGGCCATGGCGCAGACGACAGAAATCACCATCACGGGCGCCACCGCCTTCCGCCAAGCCACCATGCAGGCCATCTATGATGCCTACTCCTCGGCCGGCGCTCTCGGCACCAGCTTCAACGTGTGTCACGACTTCAGCGGGAACAACTTGTCCCAGTTGATCGCCTCGAACAAAGCGGTCTTCTCGGGCACCTTCCCCGGCATCACCGGCACCACCGTCATCCGCACCTCGTTCAACGGCTCCACCGAGGGCCTGAACGCCATCGCGGGCAACAACAATCCGACGTTCCTGCAAACCGCCGCGCTTCTCAACACGGGCAGCATCCAAGGCAGCACGACGTCGCCTACGCAAACGCTTCGTCCGAAGTTCAGCTTCTCCGATGTCTACCAGAGCACCTCTCCGGTGGACAACATCGTGCTGAACCCGGTTGGCGCGTCTGCTGTCGGCGTGGTGACCTTCACCATGATGGCCAACGAAGGAGCGCCGGCCGACCTCACCAACGTCACCATCCAGCAGGCGCGCCAACTCTGGGCCTCCGGCATCCAGCCTTTGTCGCTCTTCACCGGAGATCCTACCGACACGATGTGGGTTCTGGCGACCGGCCGTAACGACGGATCGGGCACACGTGCCGCTTACCTGACTGAATGGACTTACGGTGTGGCCAACTTGGTCAACCAATTTGTGGCTACGGCCGCGGGTATCAGCGGCAACGAAATCACGGCCCTCACACTGGTCCCGGCCAACGGTATTGGCTCGGGCAACTTTTCCACCGGTCGGACCAGCGATGCTTCGACCCTCTGGGGCAACACCGCCACGGGCAACGGTGGATACAGCAGCAGTTCGTCTCTCCGCACGCTCATGGGTCTGGCCAGCTCCAGTGTGGATATCTACAATGGTGTGGATAACTTTCCCGACGTCGAGAATTCGCCCGTTTTGCTCTTGACCTGGCTCTCCACGGCGGATGCCCGAAACGCTGCCGCTGCCGGAGGCAAGTTGCTTTCCTACAACGGCGTGGGTGTCACTCCGATTGCTACGGCGGGATCCTACCTCAACAGCGGCTTCAACGAAGCCGACTTCAAGAAAATCGCCAGCGGTGCCTACTCGGCTTGGAGCTACCAGCACCTCTACTACCACGGTTCGCTCACGGCCAACGAGAATACCTGGTATACCGCGATGAAGAACACCTGGATCCCGGGAGGCCTTGCCACCACGTCCAACGGCTTGGAGTTGGGCGACATGGCGGTGAGTCGTCCGGACGACGGTTTTCCCATCGTTGCTCCTCTCCTCTAAGGAGTTGTCCGTCTTATTCAAATCGCTGGCCGGCACCCGCAAGGGTGCCGGTCTTCTTTTTCCGGTCCTTGTGACACAAATGTCACCACCATACCTTTGGCTTGGCGGCTCCGAAGCTGTTCAATACGCAACGCCTGATCGCCCGTGAGTCCGGAATCCAAACCCCGCCGCCCGAAGCTATGGTTGTTCCCGGTGCTGGTCCTTGTCGCGGCCGGTGCGGGGCTCAGCGCGCTCGTTTGGTTGCCCGCTTCCCAAACCGACCCCGCGCTGGAGACCGTCGGTCGGCCCCAACGCGCCGCGACATCCGCCGCGCCGGCGCCGACATCCCATGCCGCCGCCATGGTCTCTACCTTTTTGCAGCAACAATCCGCCGGAGCAGTCCTCCCTCCCGATTACGGTTCCGGTCCAGACAATCTGGCGGATTCACCCATCCCGCCATCGAGAGACTCGCAAGATTTCGTTGCCCCGGGATCACGTGTCGCAGCACCCGCCAAGTCAACGCCCGGTGAAGTAGGACGGAGTTCTGGCCAAGTCGCAGAGGTGCCAGAGGGCCGCACCCCGCAGACTCCTTTCCCCCAAGCCTTCGCTTCGCCCACTTTCGCTGCCGCTGGCGGTGCGCCGGCGGCCGGTGGCGCCGCAGCGTCCGGAGGGCCTGAGATCGTCATCGAGGTTCCCGCCGGGGAGAAGGTTCCCGCGGTCTTCTACGAGGTCGAACCCAAGCCTGCGCCGCAGCAGAAGATGCTCGATCGCATCGCTGACGAGTTCAACGAGACGGTGGCCAATCCGCCGCCGGGAGTGCCTGAGCAACAAATCTGGGAAGATGCGCGGCGCCGTGCGGACGAGCAGTATCTCAAACTTTACGGTCACGCCGCTTACAATGCCCGGCACTTGCAGGCCGCGCGCGAGGCGGTGCGCGAAAAACGCGCCCTCGAGGCGGCGGCCCAACAGGCTGACGCTGCTGCTTCGGGTCCGGATGCCCCTTGAGGTCCGGGGCTCAGTCCGGAAAAGCTTCTATTCCCCGATCTCTTGTTCTTTAGGGTTGCTATCCGCCGCCCCGAGTTTGTCCTTTTTTGGTTTGGACACGGTGAGCAGCATTCGCTGGCGAGTAGCGTCGCTTCGCGCGCGGCGTTGCAGATCGGGCGGTATCGACATGGCAATCTCTTTGAGTGTTTTATCGGAGGTTGCCTCGCCTTGGTCCGCAGCGAGATAAAGCCACATGAGCCCCTCCTGACGGTTCTCCGCGGCGGGCGACTCTGCCCCAAGGATGTGGCCGAGGTTCGACTGCGCCTTGACATCGCCCTGCAGAGCGGCTTTGCGGAACCACGCGATGGCCTTCTCGCGGTCCTTGTGGAGTGCTGTTTGCCCGATCCCTTCGCGGCAGATGATGCCCATTTTGTTTTGGCAGGCGGCATCGCCCGCCTCGGCCGCCTGAAGGACGAGCGGGTAGGCCTTCTCGCGGTCCGGCATCATGAGCGCATCGCCGAGGAAATAAATCTGACCGACGGTCTTGATGGCGTCGGGATCTCCGGAGGAGGCGGCCTGGTCCAGCCATTTGAGGCTCTCCTCGTGGTTGCGCTCGATCGTCTTTCCTTGGCGCAGCATCAAGCCGAGGTTGAGCTGCGATTGCGGCGATCCTGCCTCGGCACCTTTGCGGAACCACGCGACGGCTTTTTCTTCATCCATGGGCACGGCGATGCCCTGCGCGTGGAGGAACCCCATGCTCGTAATGGCGTCCGGATTTCCTTGGTCTGCTGATTTTTCAATCCACTCGAGTGCCTTCTTCTCATCTTTTGCCACTCCGTCCCCGCGGTAATACGCGCGGCCCAGCTGGAATTGGGCCGCCGCGTCTCCGGATGCTGCGGAGGCCGCGAGTTCTTGCAACTCCGCTGAGTCGGCGCCCTTTGTTGCGTCAACAAGGAGCACGGAAAGACCGGCCACAGCTAAGGTGATGCTCCACAGATTCATGGCGTGAGACTATAGCGGTTTGGCTGCTTTTGTGTTGTGACTCTTTTGTCACTTTCGCCCCGTCCGCGAACGGGGAAGGATCGGGCGTCCGAAGCTGCGGGCAGCTTTCCTGCACCAGGACAGGCGGGGACCTCCAAACAGAGGTCAAATGTGACAAAATGTTCACGAACTGTCGCTGGCGCCGTCCGGATAATGGCGCAACCTATGGGGTTTCACCATGAGTAACCTCCGTTCCACCGCCTGCCTGCTCGCCTTCAGTTTGTTCCTGTTTTCCGCACCGGGCAAAGCAGCCCAAGCCGGCGTTTACGCAGCCAACGACCTGCTTCTTTTCTTCCAAAACCCGGCCGGGACCACCGGCACGGACAAGGTCGTTTATTTCAATCTCGGCAGCACGTTCAACGTGTTTCGCGATGCGGCCACCCCCGGTTCCGCAGCTTTTGGTTCCACCATCCCCTTGGGCAACATCAACACCATCCTCACCTCAACTTACGGTGCGGACTGGACAAGTTTGTCCTCTTCGATTTTCTTCGCGGCCAACGGCCAAAACGGATCAACGGCCCCCACTTCGAGGACCACTCAAAATGGCGACTATGCGCGCACGGTCTACATCACTAAGGCGCGCACATCAGCCGGCTCCGTCGGCCAAGCCAACTCCCCTTCGCCGCTGTATGCGCCTTCGATTACAGCCGTTGCCGGCAACATTGCCGGGGCCAACAACATCGAAGGCATGACCCAGCCCGGCGCGGTGCTCGCTGATGGCACCGCCACCACCGGCAATACACTGCTTGACGACTACAACCCGTTTTTCAACGGCAACCCCGCGACAGCCTACTCCGCGATCAACGGGGGCTTGATGGGCTCGGTCACCAACGCTTCATACACTTTCGGTTCGGTGGCCAGGGTGGTCAGCGCCCTCGATCTCTATCGCGTCGCCCAAACCAGTGGAACCGGAACGACAAGCGCGAGCATTTGGCATAACGCCAACAACATCGTGGCGACCTATTCCAACGATTTCGGCATGGCTGGTGGCGGCTCCGCTGCCGCCTACTATCTCGGCACGATCACACTCAGTTCGGACGGGTCCGTCAATTTTGTCGCGCGGCAGGCCGAGCCGGAAATCGCCTTAACCGGTGATGACTTGACCGGAATGACTACCACGCAGGGAGCGGCATCGACTCACCGGAATTTGACCATCACCGCCGCCAAGCTCGGCACAAATAATCTGACCATTGCCTTGCCGGACGGCTTCGAAGTCTCGACCAATGGCGGCGCCACCTATGCAACCACCGGAACGATCGCACCAAGCAACGGCGCCGTCACTGCTACGGTCCGGGTGCGGATTGCTGCAACAGCGACCCTTGGGAATTTAGGGGGTGACGTGTCGGTAAGCGCCGCTGGCAAGACTGTAAGCAAGCCTGTCTCCGGGACAGTCGGTCCTCCCGGGCCGACGCTGAATATCACCGCCACGCTGTCCAGCTTTGTCACCACCTCCGGGACTCCGTCTGCTGCACAAACTTTCTCCGTGAGCGGCAGCAACCTGACAAGCGCCCTCAACGTCACGGCTCCCCCCGGCTACGAACTGCGTCGGGCCGGGTCTGGAGCGTATGCATCTTCGGCCAGCATATCGCACGTCAGCGGGACCGTTGCCGCCGCACCTATCGAGATTCGCATCGCGGCATCCGCTGCGGCAGGTTTGCTCAATGGCAATGTCAATGTCTCCAGTTCTGGCGCAACGCCTGCCACACTGTCGGTTTCCGGCACAGTCAACGCCGCCCCGTTATTGACCGTCAGTCCATCGTCAATCAGCGGTCTCAGTGCGACCCAGGGCACGGTCTCGGCCGCCAAAACCTTCACGGTCAGCGGGGCGAACCTGACCGGAAATGTCACGGTGGCTGCGCCAGACGGCTTTGAGGTTTCGAACGGCGGTGGCAGCTACTCCGGCAGTCTCACGCTGGCCCGGACCGGCGGCACTCTGGCCAACACAACAATTTCGGTGCGCATCACCGCGGCAGCTAACGTCGGATCACTCAGTGGCAACATCACGGTGTCCTCCAGCGGGGCCAGCAACAAGTCGGTGGCCGTGAGCGGAACCGTTGTGCCGCCACCGTCGATCACTCTGTCCGGCACGCTGGCTGCATTTACCGCGACCCAAGGCACGGCTTCGACCGCCCAGACTTTCACGGTGAGCGGCGCCAACCTCACCGGCAACGTCACGGTGACTGCGCCGACCAATTTTGAAGTGTCCACCGACGGAACCAACTACGGCAACTCGCGTACGCTCACTCCAAGCAGCGGGTCGGTGGCCTCAACGACAATTTCCGTGCGTATCGCCGCCTCGGCCCCCAATGGCGCGGTCGGGGGCAATGTCCGCATTAATTCCGCCGGCGCTGCAGAACGCACGCTCGCGGCTTCCGGTGTTGTCGGCTCCCAGCCGGCGGTTTCCGTGGTTTCCAATTTGTCGACGTTCTCCACGACGCAGGGCACGGCTTCGGTTGCACAGGCGTTCACGGTGAGCGGGGCGAACTTGACTGGCAATGTCACGGTGACTGCACCGGCCAATTTTGAAGTCTCGACTGATGGTGCGAGCTTTGCCGACTCACTAAGCTTGATGGTAAGCGTTGGTTCTCTTGATGCCAGGACGGTCTCGGTGCGTATCAAAGCCACGGCCCCGGTTGGTGCTGTATCGGGTAACATCACCGTTTCGAGCACCGGTGTAACGAGCCAGGCCGTCGCCGTCAGCGGCACGGTGGTCCCGCCGCCATCGATCACTCTTACCGGCATATTGGCTGCCTTCAGCACGACAGCCGGCACGGCCTCGGCGGCACAGACGTTCACGGTGAGCGGGGCGAACCTGACCGGTGACGTGACCGTTACTGCGCCGTCTGGTTTCGAGTTGTCGAGCGGGGGTGGCAGCTACGCTGGCGGTCTCACTTTGACGCCGAGCGCCGGCACTTTGGCCAGCACCACGATTTCGGTGCGACTCTCGGCTGCGGCAACTGTCGGCTCGCCCAGCGGCAGCATCACGTTGTCAAGCAGTGGGGCAAGCAGCAAGACGGTGGCTGTCAGTGGCACGGTCTCACCCTCACCGTCAATCACCGTGTCCGGCACTCTTGCTGCATTTACCGCGATCCAAGGCGCGGCCTCGACAGCCCAGACTTTCACGGTGAGCGGATCCAATCTCACCGGCAACGTCACGGTAACTGCGCCGGACAACTTCGAGGTTTCAACCGATGGCACGAGCTTCATTACTTCCCTCACCTTGACACCTAGCGGCGGATCAGTGGCGTCAATGACCATCTCCGTGCGCGTCGCCGCGTCGGCTTCGCCGGGCCCTGTCGCAGGCAACGTTAACGTCGCTGCAGCGGGCGCTGTTGGCCGAACTGTGGCCGTCACCGGCACAGTCGCCGTGCGACCGCGCATTGACGTCACGGGCTCTCTCACTTCCTTTTCGACCAGCGCCAACATCGCTTCATCCGAGCAGACGCTTGTCATTGGCGGGTCCAACCTGTCCGGCGACATCACGGTCACAGCGCCCGCCCGCTATGAGGTGTCCGTTGGCGGGGGCGCGTCTTTCGCCACCTCTGTGACCCTGACTCCTGCGTCGGGCAGTGTTAACCGGAATATCTTTGTGCGGCTGGCGGCCGCGCCGGCCGGGTCTTACACAGGTGACCTCACCTTCAGCAGTCCAGAAGCAGCCGCCCGCGCGGTCTTGCTGTCAGGTGTGGTCACTCCTCCACCGACGATTACGACGACTGGTAGCTTCGGCTCGTTCGCCACCACGGTCGGAGCGCCCTCGAGACGGCAAAGTTTCTCGGCGTCCGGAGCAAACCTCACGGCTGATCTTTTGATCACTGCACCGAGCGGGTACGAGATCTCGACCGACGGTAGGTCTTACGGCCCCAGCTTGACCGTTGTCCGGCGCGCGGGCAGCGCTTCCGCCCGAGTCTTCGTCAGAATAGCGGCTGCAACTCCGGTAGGCTCACCTTCCGGAGTTATCACCCTTTCCTCCGAGGGCGCTTCTGAACGCACCTTGCCGGTTAGCGGTTCGGTGGTGCCGCGTCCAAGCATCAGTGTGGCCGGGGATCTGCGGCCTTTTGCAACTGTGGTCGGTCGGGCGTCCAGTTCGCTGTTCCTTACATTGGTCGGATCGGATCTCGTCGGCCCCGTCATTGTCACTGCCCCACGGGGCTACGAGGTGGCTGGTCAGCGGAAAGCTTTTGCCCGCAGTCTCTCCCTCTCGTCGTCCCGGGGCGTGTTGAACGAGCGGATCATGATCCGGCTTAGCCGGTCCACAAAAGCAGCCCATCCCCGGGGAGAGGTCAAAGTGACCAGCACCGGAGCGTCGCCTTTGGTAATGGCTGTCCAGGGCCAGGTGTCCTCAGTGCCGGCTGTTTCGCTTACGGGATCACCGAAAGCTTTTGCCGCCGCCCGAGGACGCGCCTCGGGCACCCAAGTTGTCAGAGTTTCCGGAAAGGATCTGAAATCCGTCGTATCGGTGACGGCGCCATCCGGATTTCAGGTATCTGCCAACGGGAAAAACTTCTCCAGCCGTGTTCAGTTCAACCCGAAAGGAGGTGCGGTGACTAATCAGCGGGTCTGGATCAGGGTCGCTTCCAACTCGCGGGCAAGGGAGCTTCAAGGTAGTTTGACGGCCTCCAGTTCTGGAGCGGAAACCAGAATCATCCGCGTAAGCGGGCGCATAAGGTAAGTGGTGCACTTCGTGAGATCGGTTCCGGCATTCAACTCGCCCTGATTTCGAATGGCTTCTGCGCAATTAAGCGTTGTCATGCCGGTTTACAACGAGGCGGCAACGATCAGCAGGGTTGCGGGCGTTGTCTCTGCTCGGCCGGAAGTGGCCGAGCTGATTGTGGTGGACGATGCATCGTCGGACGGAACTTGGGATGAATTGCAGCGCCTTGCAGCGGCGTGCTCGGAGCGTGTGCGGGTTTTGCGGCATGAGCGAAATATGGGGAAAGGGGCTGCACTCAAGACAGGCTTCGCGGCAGCGAGGGGCGAAGTCGTCCTCGTGCAGGATGCAGATTTGGAATACGACCCTACAGATTACCCGCGGCTGCTGGAGCCCATCTTGCGCGATTCGGCCGATGCCGTCTTCGGTTCGCGTTTCGTCGGCGGATCGAGCCATCGCGTCCTTTATTTTTGGCACTCGCTGGGCAACCGTTTTCTCACCCTGCTCTCGAACATGGTGACCGACTTGAACCTCACCGACATGGAGTGCGGCTACAAAGTGTTCCGCCGCGACCTGCTGCAAAAAATCGACATTGAGGAGCCGCGCTTCGGGTTCGAACCGGAGATCGTGGCCAAAGTGGCGCGTTCCGGCGCCCGAATTTACGAAGTCAGCGTGGCCTACTACGGCCGCACCTACGAAGAGGGAAAAAAGATCAATTGGAAAGACGGCGTCAGTGCCATTCGTTGCATTCTGAAATACGGGTTGCTGCGACGCGGAAAAACCGTGAAGTGCCCCCTGTCCTGCGGTTAATTTGAAACCATGAAACAGGTCCTCCTTACTTCTCTCGCGTGTGTCGCGCTCATTGCTCTCTCCGGGTGTCAGGCCGCCACGTCCCCAACGGGCGGTCCCGGCTTCGAGCAAAACCCGACCGATAGCGGTTCGCGCTACTCCGACTTCAACATGCCGGGCAGCCGCATGGGCATGCAGAACACGGATCTGGAAGACTGAGCTCGGGGCCGTATTTGAAAGTTGAGGGATGATCGTTGAGGGACTGCGGGTCTGCGCTCCACGCCCTCGGCCTTCTCCATGCTTGAACCGACTGCGCCCGGCTTGCAGTTCCCGATTATACCCAACCCGAAAAGTCCTTATACTTTTCGACACCATCGGTAGGGTCGGCTGGCCCAGCTGACCGCTCGCCCCAATCAGAAAGGCAGCGGCCCCTACCGCTGGAGAAGCCTGAGATTAAGTCCCAAATCTTTTGGTAACTGGTATTACTTCAGCGCTTCGAGGGCCAATTCGTTGACCGAAATGGGTTGACGTTGCAGGAGGGTGGAGACGTGGGTCTCGCGATTGAGCGCGGCGCGCTGGTTGCGCAGGAGGGCGGCGAGCTCGCCTTTCACTTCGTCGAGCGGAGCGGGGCCGGCCTCGCGCACGTCCTGGAGCAAGAGAATATGGTATCCGGCGCGGCCCGCGACCGGTGCGGAGATTTCGCCCTTGGACATTCCAGCCACGGCGGTGCGGATTTCCGGCGTGATTTCGGCTTCGGCCAGCCAGCCGAGTTCGCCGCCGCGTGCCGCGGACGCTGCGTCGTTGCTGTTGCGTTTAGCCAGGGCGGAAAATTCGCCGGGTTCGTCCCTCAAGGTGTCGGCGATCTCCTGCGCGCGCTTGCGCGCGGCATCTTTGTCGCCGTCTTCGGCGATGAAAATTTGGGATACGCGGTAGCGTTTGGGCAGTTGCAGGCGCTCTTTTTCCGCCGCGTAAACTTTTGCGACCTCGTCGTCCGACGGGTAGTCGTCGGGCACCTTGCCCACTTCGGCGAGGTAGCTCTCGACCAGGTATTGATCGCGCAGGCGGGCGAGGCCGGCCACGGTCTGCGGTTTTTTGTCCCATCCGGCCTCGGTGGCATCCTGCAGGACGGCGCGATTGATCAGGATCGAGCGGACAAAGCGGGTGAGGGCGGCTTTGTCCGCGGTGAGGGCGGTGCGGTCGGCAGCAGGCAGGCCGTCGAGGAACGGACGGATTTCGGCTGCAGTGACTTCGCGGTCGCCGATTTTGGCCACGATGGCATCTTCGGCTTGGAGCGGGGAACCGGGGCCGAAGGCGGCCATGGCGAGGGTGAATAGGGTGAGCATTTTGGGTGTTTTCATCGGTTGGAAGGTGCGGGGGTGGCAGCGGGCGCCGGTGCCGGTGCGGGCGCAGCTCCCGGCAGCGCGGCGGCGCGGATGCGCGTCTCCAGATCTTGCATGATGGTCTGAAGCGAGGCGCGATTGGCGCTGATGAAGGGTTCGCGGGCCAGCATGGTGCGGCCGAAGCTGTGCGCGGCGTAGCGGTCGAGGACCTCGTCGGCGATACCTTTCATCTCGGTGAGCTTGACCTGCTGCTCGGCCACGGTTCGTTCGAGCACGGTGTTGCGGCCCTTGGCCTTGGCCAGCTCGAATTCCGCTTTGCGGGTGCGCTCGGTGAGTGCGCGGTAATCTTTCTCCCACTTGGCCACCTGCGCGTTGAGAGCGATGGCTTTGTCCTCGACCTGCGCCATGGCGGCGCGCAGTTCGGTGGCTTGGTTGGCCGAGTTGTTGCGCTCCTCGACGAGTTGGGCCTGGACGGCGGCGGTTTCTTTTTTTGCTTTTTCCGCTGCCATCTCGGCCTGCACCGAGGCGGCCTCCATTTCGGCCGTCTTGGCCTGCGCCTCGCGCAGCTGCAGCATGGTATTGCGCAAGGCCTCGCGCAGTTGCGCTTCGGCCGCGCCGGCTTCTTCGGCCGTGGCGGAGGTCAGGCCGGAAACCGACGCAATGAGAAAGAGGGCGATGGTGCGCATGGGCGGTTCAGAATTTGGCTCCCAGATCGAGCTGGAAGATGTTCATGTCGAATTGCGGCCCGGCGATGCTTTCCGAGCCGAACCAGCGGAAGGCGAGAAAGACGTTGGGGGAGAGGGCGAGACGCGCTGCCACGGTGAAGCCCTTCATGTTCGTGCCGCCGAGGCCGAAGTCCGAATCGTTGAAGCCGTCGACCACGGCATCCGAGCCGATCCAGCGGTAGCCGAAGGCGAACTGCCAGGCGCCAAGTTTGTCCAACTCGGCGTGGCCAGCCTCGAGGTCGATCAGCCATGCGTTGGGATCTCCCTCGTAAATGCCGTCCGTGCCCAAGTTGTTCACGGCTACTTCGTCGATGGCCGAAGCGTTGAAGGCGACGTTGCGCACGTATTCACCGATCAACGACACGCGCACAGGGTCCCAGCCGTCGTAGCTGAGCTTCCCGGTGAAAGCCAGATTCTGGAACGGGGTGGCAAGGCCGAAATACTGGTAGTCCGTGACCAACGCCGACTGGCCCGGTGGCACGATCAAGTTACGCAAGGTGCGGTAAGTATTCCCTTTCTGGGCGAAAGAGGGGCGGCTGTTGTCGGTATCACCCGGGTCGTTTTCGGAATACTGAGTGTAGGGCGAGGAGAGTTTGCCCTCGATGTTGTAGAAGCTGTAGTAAGCCGCGGCCACTTGGGTGCTCC
>CAZJGQ010000013.1:0-25830 GCA_964545425.1 uncultured Chthoniobacter sp.
TCATGGTGCCGAACGAATACATCTCGCCGCTCATGCAGTTGATCATGGAAAAGCGCGGCACGCTCGAGCACACCGAGTCGCTCGACACGCGCCGGGTCATGCTCACGTGCGTGCTCCCGCTCAACGAGATCCTCGTCGACTTCAACGACAAAATAAAAAGCATCACCCGCGGCTACGGATCGATGGACTACGAGCATGCCGGCACGCGCGCCGACAAGCTGGTCAAGCTCGACCTGCTGGTTAATGGCGAGCCGGTGGATGCCTTCTCATCCATCGTCCATCGCGACAAGGCCGAAGCCCGCGGCCGTCAACTCGCGGCCAAGCTGAAAGAAGTCATCCCCACCCAGCTTTACCAAGTGGCCATCCAAGCCGCCATCGGCGGCAAGATCATCGCCCGCGAAAGCGTCAGCGCCATGCGCAAGAACGTCACCGCGAAATGCTACGGCGGCGACATCACCCGCAAACGCAAGCTGCTCGAGAAGCAGAAAGAAGGCAAAAAGCGGATGAAGAGCATCGGGCGGGTCAACATCCCGCAGGAAGCGTTCATCGAGGTGCTGAAGGCCGGGTGATCAGAGCTTCCCTCTGCCCCATGTAGCAGCGGCACTCTGTGCCGCTATTCTCGTCAACCAACGCGGCACAGAGTGCCGCGGCTACAGCCATCAAGCCGCTGCCATCAACTCCCGCAGGACAAAAGGCAAAATGCCGCCGTGGCGGTAGTATTCGACTTCGATCGGGGTGTCGATGCGCAGCACGACCGGAACGTCCTGCGTTTTGCCATCAGCCCCGGTGATGCGCAAAGTCAGCTTCTGCCGCGGCTTCACGTCTTCGGTCAGTCCGATGACATCGAAGGTTTCCGAGCCGTCCAGACCGAGAGTCTGCGCACTGGTACCCTCCTCGAACTGCAGCGGGAGCACACCCATGCCGACGAGATTGGATCGGTGGATACGTTCGTAGCTTTGCGCGACGACCGCCTTCACGCCGAGCAGCATGGTGCCTTTGGCCGCCCAGTCGCGGCTTGAGCCGGTGCCGTATTCCTGACCGGCCAGCACGACGAGCGGTGTGCCATCCGCTTTGTATTTCTCCGCCGCATCGAAAATGGCCATCTGCTCGCCGTCCTTGCTGCCAGGGCCGAAATACTTGGTCACGCCACCCTCCACGCCGGGCACCATGAGGTTCTTGATCCGGACATTGGCAAATGTCCCACGCGTCATGATGCGGTCATTGCCACGGCGGCTGCCGTAGCTGTTGAAGTCCTTCGGTTCGACGCCGTGTTCGACGAGGTATTTGCCCGCGGGCGAGGCCGCTTTGATCGCGCCTGCCGGGGAGATGTGGTCGGTGGTCACCGAGTCGCCGAAAATCCCGAGCGGACGCGCGCCTTTGATGTCGGCGATGCTGCCCGGCTTCATCGAGAAGTTTTCGAAGAAGGGCGGATGCTGGATGTAGGTGCTGTCGGAATCCCATGTGTAGAGCTGACCCACGGAGCCCGGGATCTCGTTCCATTTGGGATTTTGCTCGGCAAAGTCGCGGTAAAGCCTGCGGAAGATTTCCGGCTTGAGCGCGGATTGCATGGCGTCGCGGATCTCCTGCAACGAGGGCCACAGATCGCGCAGATAGACATCCTTGCCGTCTTTGTCCTTGCCCAGCGGCTCATTGGTCAGGTCGATGTCGACACGTCCGGCCAAAGCGAAGGCGACAACCAGCGGGGGCGACATGAGGAAGTTGGCCTTCACGTTCTGGTGCACGCGGGCCTCGAAGTTGCGGTTGCCGGAAAGGACGGACGCCGCGACCAGATCGTTGCCGGTGATGGCCTCTTCCACGGCCTGCGGCAGTGGCCCCGAGTTGCCGATGCAGGTGGTGCAGCCGTAGCCGACGATTTGGAAGCCGAGCTTGTCGAGGTAAGGCTGTAGTCCGGTCGAGTGGAGGTAGTCCTGCACGACGCGGGAGCCGGGGGCCAGCGAGGTCTTCACCGCGGGCGAGACATGCAGACCGCGTTCCACGGCTTTCTTGGCGAGAAGTCCTGCGCCGAGCATGACGCTCGGGTTGCTGGTGTTCGTGCAGCTGGTGATGGCGGCGATGACCACGCTGCCGTGGTCCAGCGAGGCGGCGCCATTGCCGCCGCGGCCGAGAATGTTGTCGGGCGTGGGACGATCCTCCTCCATCTCCTCGACCTGCTTTTGTTCGTCGGCCGATATGTCGAAACGCGGGTGCTCGACTTTGATCAGCGCGGGCTGGGCGCGACCGGCAGCCGGTTTGTTGTAGCCGCCGTCGGCCACGGGTTTCTCGAGCAGACCGATGAAGGTGTCTTTCAGAGCAGGAAGATTGATGCGGTCCTGCGGACGCTTGGGTCCGGCTACGCCGGGTTGCACCGAGCCCAAGTCGAGTTCGAGATCGACGCTGTAGTCGATCTCGCCCTTCTTCGGCATGCCGAACATTTTCTGCGCTTTGAAGTAGGCTTCGAAAGCGGCGCATTGCTCATCGGTGCGGCCGGTGCCGCGCAGATAGTTGACCGCTTCGCCGTCGACCGGGAAATAGCCCATGGTCGCCCCGTATTCCGGCGCCATGTTGGCGATGGTCGCGCGGTCGGGCAGCGGAAGGGACGCAGCCCCCTCCCCGTAGAACTCGACAAATTTGCCGACCACTTTGGTTTTGCGCAGCAGCTCGGTGACGTGGAGGGCCAGATCGGTGGCGGTGACGCCCTCGCGGAGTCGTCCGCTCAGATGGACACCGACCACTTCGGGCGTGAGGAAATAGACCGGCTGCCCGAGCATCCCGGCCTCGGCTTCAATGCCACCCACGCCCCATCCGACCACGCCGAGGCCATTGATCATGGTGGTGTGGGAATCGGTGCCGACCAAGGTGTCGGGGTAGTAAAGCTCGCTGCCATCGGCTTTTTGCGAGAGCACACCCTTGGCCAAGTATTCGAGGTTCACTTGGTGGACGATGCCGATGCCGGGAGGAACCACGCCGAAGGTCTTGAAGGCCTGCTGGCCCCACTTGAGGAATTGGTAGCGCTCGCGGTTGCGGCGGAACTCCATCTCGAGATTGAGTTTGAGCGCTTCGGCGCTGCCGAAGAAGTCGACCTGCACGGAGTGATCGACGACCAAGTCGACCGGAACGAGCGGCTCGATCATGGCCGGATCTTTGCCTGCCGCGGCCACCGCATTGCGCATGGCGGCCAGATCGACCAAAAGCGGGACCCCGGTGAAGTCCTGCAGGACGATGCGGGCGACAACGAAAGGGATTTCCTCGGGCGCCGGTTTTTTCGCATTCCAAGCTGCCAAAGTGCGCACGTCTTTTTCGCTCACTTTGCGTCCGTCGCAGTTGCGCAGCACGGACTCGAGCACGATGCGAATACTCACCGGCAATCGCGAAATGGGGCCAAGACCGGCCTCCTCCAAGCGGGGCAGCGAGTAAAACAGACCTTCGCGTCCCGGCGCGGGGACGAATTTTTGCAGAGCGGCAAAAGGATCGTTCATGACCCTCCAAGCAAACGGTTCCCCGCCGCACTGGGCAAGCTCCAATTGGTGTCCGCCAACTTGCTCTTGCTTCGCCCCCGCCGCCGCGGCTTTCCTGCACCATGCGCAAAACCAAAATCGTCTGCACCCTCGGCCCCGCCACGGAATCTCCCGAGATGCTCAGTCGGCTGATCGAAGCCGGGGCCAATGTTTTCCGGCTCAACATGAGCCACGCCCCGCACGATTGGGTCCGCGCCATTGTCCCCCGCATCCGGGAGGTGGCGCGCAAAACCTCGGCCAACATCGCCATCATGATGGACACCCAGGGCCCGGCCATCCGCACCGGCGACGTGGCAACCCAGCTCGACCTGCATCCGGGAGACAAAGTCGAGTTCACCGTCCGCGGGGCCAAGAGCGAGGAGCAGTATTCGGTCGACGTGAACTACGACGGCCTGATCGACGACATCCACGAGGGCGACGTGGTCATGGTGGACAACGGGAACATCCACATGAAGGTGCTGGCCAAAAAAGAAAACCGCGTGCAGTGCGAGGTGCTGACCCGCGGAGTGCTCGGCTCGCGGCGCCACATCAATTTGCCGGGGGTGAAGGTCAATCTCCCGCCCATGACCGAAAAGGACCTCAAGGACATCGCGGTCGGCGTGGAACTGGGTGTGGACTATTTCGCCCTCAGCTTCTGCCGCGAGAAGGCCGATGTCGAAGCGATGCGCGCTGAACTGACCCGCCTCGGCAGCGACGCCCACATCATTGCCAAAATCGAGGACCAGCACGCGGTGAAATTCGTCAGGGATATCATCGGCGCGGCGGATGCCGTCATGGTGGCCCGTGGCGACCTCGGCGTGGAGTGCCCGATGGAAGAACTGCCCATCATCCAGCGCCGCATCGTCAAAGCCTGCCTGCAAGTCGGCAAGCCGGTCATCGTGGCCACCCACATGCTCGAGTCCATGATCACCAATCCCCTGCCCACCCGCGCCGAAATCACCGACGTGGCCAACGCGGTCTACGAGCAAGCCGATGCCATCATGCTCAGCGGCGAGACCAGCGTGGGCAAATACCCGGTGCAATGCGTGGAAATTTTCGACCGCGTGGCCCGGCGCATCGAGCGCAGCGGCGGAGCGGGATTCGCCAAAGAAGCTTCCATCGAGGGGGCACGACAAAAAACCGTGGCTGCCGCGGTCAGTCTGGCCAACAACGTCCCCCACTCGAAGATCGTGGCCTTCACCTTCCACGGCACGATGGCGCGCTACGTGTCGCACCTGCGTCCGCTCCATGCGCCGATCTTTGCCTTCACCCCGGACGAACGCGTCTGCCGGCGCATGGCCCTGCTTTACGGCGTGCAGGCGCAATGCATGGGCTTCCTTGCCGAGCCCGACAAAAACGTCTTCGCCGCCGAAGCCGCGCTGCTGCTCAAAGGCTTGGCCGAACCGGGCGACCACCTCGTCGTGGTGACCGACATTCTCGAAGGCGATCGGCGGCACGAATCGGTGCAGCTGCGCATCGTTCCCTGAAAAACAAACGGGCCCGCCGCCCTTGCGGGCTGACGGACCCGTTCCCCACCAAACCTTCCCCCTTGCCCCGCCGGTCAGACCGGCAGGGGCTCGGGAAATTTGAGTTCCTCGCGCTTGCGCAGGGCCTTGCGCATTTTAAGCAGAGCGATGTTCTGCAACTGGCGGATGCGTTCCCGCGTCACGCCGAACTTGCGTCCAACTTCCTCGAGTGTCCGCTCCTTGCCCCCACCAAGTCCGAAACGGAAGGCAATGATCTTGCGCTCGCGAGCGTCAAGCACATCGAGCAGGTCGCCAACTTCCTCGCGGAGGTCCTTGTCGCGCAGGACGGCGAAGGGATCCTCGGCGCGTTCATCGCTGACCAAATCGCCGAAAGCGGTGTCGTCATCGGCATTGATCTTGGCGTCGAGCGATGCCGGACGGACGGCCACGTTTTTCAAGTGCGCGACCTTGGCCGTGGCCAAGCCGAGCTCCTCGGCCAGTTCCTCGTTGGTCGGTTCGCGACCGAGTTCCTCTGTCATTTGCGCGGCGACACGACGGATCTTGCCGATCTTGTCGACGAGGTGCACGGGAAGGCGGATGGTTTTGCTCTGGTTGGCCAGGGCGCGTTTGATCGACTGCTTGATCCACCAAGAGGCGTAAGTGCTGAGCTTGCCGCCCTTTTTCGGATCGAAACGTTCCACGGCTTTCATCAGGCCGATGTTGCCCTCGGAAACGAGGTCGAGCAGAGGAAGCCCGTAATTGCTGAAGTCGTGGGCAATCTTCACCACAAGGCGGAGATTGGCCTTGATCATCTTTTCGCGGGCCTTCTTGTTGCCGCGCTTGATCTGGGCCGCCAGCTTGACCTCCTCTTGGGGGGTCAGGAGCGGAACTTGGCTGATCTCACGCAGGTAGAGTCCGATGTTGGTGTCTGGAGAGTCCATGGTGGTGGGTTTCCGGTTGGGATTTTGTCGTCACTGGCTTGGACCACCGTTTCAAACACTCGTTCAATTTAATTTGCCATGGGATGATTTTGTGCGGGGTGACAGTGAACGCGGCGGAATACCCACATAAAAAGATTCGCCCCACGCAGGGCGCCAGATGCCTGGGCAGCTGGAAATTACATCCAGACCGAGCGGTCCAGCGTGCGGTATTGGATGGCCTCCATCAGGTGGTCTTCCCCGATGGAATCCGCCTCAGCCAGGTCGGCGATCGTCCGGGCCACTTTAAGGATGCGGTCGTGGGCCCGGGCACTGAGATGAAGGTCGTCCATGGCATGCTTGAGCAGCGCATGGCAGGATGGCGAGATCTGGCAGAACTCGCGCATCTGGCGCGGCTTCATGCGGGCATTGACCGCGGGCTTGAGAGAGTCCCCCAGCCGCTCGGCCTGCCGGCGACGAACCTTCTCTACGCGCGCACGGATGGCAGCGGAGGATTCCTCGGCCGCGGTGGAAGTCAGAGCCTCGTATTCCACCGGCGGCGCTTCCACGTGGATGTCGATGCGATCAAGGAGCGGACCCGAGACCCGCTGGCGGTAGCGTTCGATCTGACCTTGGCTGCAACGGCAATCGCGCTTCGGGTGCCCGTAGAATCCGCAGGGGCACGGATTCATTGCGGCAACAAGCATGATGTCGGCCGGAAAGGTCATGGTGCCCGCCGCGCGCGAGATCACGGCGCGTCCGTCCTCCAGCGGCTGACGCAGCACTTCGAGGGTGCCGCGTTTGAATTCCGGCAACTCATCGAGGAAGAGCACGCCGTGGTGGGCCAAGCTGACCTCGCCCGGCGAAGGATTGGTCGATCCGCCGAGCAGGCCGACATCGGAAATAGTATGGTGCGGGGAGCGGAATGGGCGCACGGCGATGAAGTTGTTCGCCCCGGCGAGGAGGCCACAGACGCTGTGGATTTTGGTCGTCTCGATCGCTTCCTCGAAGGTGAGCGGAGGCATGATGGTCGGGATTCGCTTGGCCAACATGCTCTTGCCTGCCCCCGGAGCGCCAAGGACCAGAAGATTGTGTCCTCCGGCCACAGCCACCTCGAAGGCACGCTTCACTCCCGCCTGACCCTTCACATCGGCGAAATCGACATCGAAGTGCTGGTTGCGATGAAAGACCGTATCCAGATCGGAAACCGTGGCGGGAATCTTCCGCTGCCCGTCGAGGAACTCGAAACACTCGCGCAGGTTGCTCACGCCATGGACGGACAAGCCCTGAACCACCGAGGCCTCTGCAGCATTTTCCGCCGGCACGATGAGCACCGGCTTGCCGCGGCGGCGCGCCTCCAATGCGATGGGAAGGACGCCTTTGATCGGACGGATCGCGCCGGTCAGAGCCAATTCCCCCGCGATGCAGCAATCGCCCAACCGCGGCATCTCGCGTCCGTGCACGATGGCCAGCATGCCGAGGGCAATGGGCAGGTCGAAACTCGGGCCTTCCTTTTTGATGTCGGCCGGGGCCAGGTTGATCGTGGTTCGTCCGCGCGGCCAACGGTAACCGCTGTTGGCCATCGCGGTGGTCACGCGGTCTTTGCTTTCTTTCACCGCAGCATCTGGAAGGCCAACTATAATGACCTTGGGATCTCCGCTGCCCTCATTGACCTCGATTTCCACCTCGAGAGCCTCGGCTCCGTGGAGAGCGGCGGAGTAAACCTTGGTCAACATGACGCGCTGTTTGTAGGAGGAGCGCGAATGCGAGACCAGATCTTGTTGCTATTTCGTCACGAACGACACGTTATTTGCTTCTGGAGAGTTGGCTTGGTCTGTGCTTTCTTTCCAATCGGTCCCGCATGATTTCCCAAAGGGAAAAAGGTATTTATTTCAGTTTCTGCACCGCGCAGGTCCTCCTTGCCCTGTTGCTTTTTGGTGCCTTCTACGTGGCCAACGACTTCTTCCGCGGCGGCTGGCTGCCCGCCCCGGCCGCTTATCTGCAAATTCTGGCCGTGATGGTCGTGGCGCTGGTCATCGAAGCAGCCACCCGGCCGGACAGCCAAAGGGTCAATGCGGGGCGAGCCCAACGCAAACCGGCCATCAGTCTGTCGCGCCGCCAAAGCCTCTGGCTGGCCGCCGGCTTCGGCGTCTTCATCGCCCTGACCCGCGACACGAGCATTTCCCGCCTCTTCCTCGTCGGAGTCTCCGTGCTGTCCTTCCCGCTTTTCTATGTGACCAACCGTCACGGACGCCACTGGCTCTTCAAAGTTTTCCGTCAGGGCAACCTGCGCATGAAACTGCGCACCGTGGTCATCGGCTCCGAGGAATGGTGCCGTTCGGTGCAGGACAAAATCGAGGCTTACCGCGAGTTCTTCGATCCGCATCCTCCCCTCGTTTTTGCCGCCGATGAGCCGGTGGAGCAGATCATCGCCAAGGTCTCCGCCCTCCAACCCGACTTGCTGGTTTTCCCGTCGCGCGAATTTCCCTACGAAACCGTGTCCCAGCTTCTGGCTCTCGGTGACCGCAGTGGCTTCCGCTGTTGGATTCCGGTCGAGATGTCGCGCCGGCACGGACGACGCTTCGAGGTGCAGGACCTGGGCGGACTTTCCGTGCTCTCGCCCCCGACTTTGCCGCTGGCGGTGACCTACAACCGCATGGTCAAACGCATCTTCGATATTGCGGTGAGCGCCGTGATCATCCCGCCGATCGTTCTTCCGCTCATGGGCATCGTCTGGGTCATCCAGCGCTTCAGCTCCCCCGGCCCCCTCTTCTACCGGCAACAACGGGTCGGTGAGAACGGGAAGATCTTCGAAATCCTCAAGTTCCGCACCATGCACGTGGACAACGATGACGAAGCAAGGCAGGCCAGCCAGAATGACGACCGCGTCTATCGCGGAGGAGGCTGGCTGAGACGCCTCAGCGTCGACGAGTTCCCGCAGTTCATCAATGTCCTCCTCGGCGACATGAGCGTGGTCGGGCCGCGCCCGCACATGGTGGCACACGAACGCGAGTTCGAGAAATTCCACGAACTCTACGGCAGCCGCCGCTACGTCAAACCGGGCGTGACCGGCCTGGCCCAGGTGGAGGGGTATCGCGGCGAAGTGAAGGGCGCCAAGGATGTCCGCGGCCGGGCGCGCTACGACCTATTCTACGTCAAACACTGGTGCATCGGGCTGGACGTGCGGCTTTCCCTGCAAACCTTGGGCGTGCTCTTTAATCCGCCAGCCAAAGCGTATTAACCGATGGTCAGACTTCCTTGCGGAAGTATTCGATCGTTTTCTCGATCCCCTCTTCGAGCGGAACCTTGGGCTCCCAGCCGAGATATTTTTTAGCCAGCGTGATATCCGGCTGACGCTGCTTCGGGTCATCGGCCGGAAGCTCCTTGTGCACGATCTTCGATTTGCCGCCGACCTTTTTGAGGACGACCTCGGCCAGCTCCAGCATGGTGAATTCCCCGGGATTACCGATATTGATCGGCCCCACCGTCTCGGTCTGGTTCATCAGGCGCAGGAAGCCCTCGATCAGGTCATCGACGTAGCAAAAAGAGCGTGTTTGCGACCCGTCTCCATAGACCGTGATGTCCTCACCGCGCAGGGCTTGCACGATGAAGTTGGAGACGACACGACCATCGTCCGGGTTCATGCGTGGTCCATAGGTATTGAAGATGCGGACGACGCGGATATCGACCCCGTTCTCGCGGTGGTAGTCGAAGAAAAGCGTTTCGGCACAACGTTTGCCTTCGTCGTAGCAGGACCGACGCCCGATCGGATTCACATTGCCCCAATAGCTCTCCGGCTGCGGGTGCACGGTCGGATCGCCGTAGACCTCGGAGGTCGAAGCCTGAAACACACGGGCTTTGACTCTCTTGGCCAATCCGAGGCAATTGATCGCCCCCATGACCGAGGTCTTGGTCGTTTTGATCGGGTTGTATTGGTAATGCGGCGGGGATGCCGGGCAGGCCAAGTTGTAGATTTGGTCGACCTCGAACTTGAACGGGTCGATGACGTCGTGGCGAACCAGCTCGAAACGCGGGTGGCCGAGCAGGTGCTCGATGTTCTGTTTGCGACCGGTGAAGAGATTGTCGAGGCAGAGGATGTCGTGCCCCTGCTCGATGAGCCGGTCGCAAAGATGCGAGCCGAGAAACCCTGCTCCGCCGGTGATGAGTATGCGCTTTCCCATGATCGTCAGGCCGCCGGTTTGCCGATGGCGAAGACCTCGAAGCCGAGCTTCTTCATCTCCTCGCGAGGTAGGATGTTGCGGCCGTCGAAAACAAAGGCCGGTTTGTGCATGCCGCGGTAAATGGCGGCAAAGTCGAGGTTCTTGAATTCATCCCACTCGGTAAGCACGGCGAGTCCGTGAGCACCGTCTGCCGCCTCGACCGCTGTCTTGGCAATGACCAGCCGCGGATCGTCCTTGTCCGGCCCCAGCACGTCACGCCGGATTTCCTCGGCCGGCACTTTCGGATCATAGACCACCACAGTGGCGTTTTCCTCGAGCAGACCGCGCACCACGGAGATGGCAGCAGATTCACGCGTGTCGTTGGTGTCTTTTTTGAAAGCGAAGCCCAGCACGGCGATGCGCTTTCCGGAGACAGTGTTGAAGAGCGTGCGGACGATCTGCTTGGTGAAGCGGTTCTTCTGCCAGTCGTTCATTTTGACCACGCTCTCCCAATAGGCCGCCACTTCGGGCAGGCCGAAATGCTCGCAGAGGTAGACGAGGTTGAGAATGTCCTTCTGGAAGCAGGAGCCGCCGAAACCGACCGAGGCCTTGAGGAACTTCGGACCGATGCGCGAGTCCTTGCCGATCGCATTGCCGACTTCGTCGACGTCCGCACCGGTGGCTTCGCAAAGCGCGGAGATCGAGTTGATCGAGGAAATGCGCTGGGCGAGGAAGGCGTTGGCCACCAGTTTGGAGAGTTCCGACGACCAAAGATTTGTCGTGATGATGCGCTCACGGGGCACCCAGCGGGCGTAAACGTCGACCAGCTTCTGCATGGCCGCCTCGCCCCCGGGCGTGCGTTCGCCACCGATGAGGATGCGATCGGGTTGCTGCAAGTCGGCAATGGCCGTGCCTTCGGCGAGAAACTCGGGGTTGGACAGGACTTGGAAATCGCCGTGGCTGGAATTGGACCGCAGGATGGTCAGCATCGCTTCCGCCGTTTTCACCGGAATGGTGCTCTTCTCGACGATGATCTTCGGACCATCAGCCACACGGGCAATCATGCGTGCGGCACTCTCGATGAACCGCAGATCCGCGGCACGCCCCGCCCCGACGCCGTAGCTTTTGGTCGGCGTGCCAACGCAGACAAAAATGATCTCGCCGTCACGGATGGCGCCCTCGACGTCCGTTTTGAAATGGAGGTTGCGGCCGCGGGCCTCGCGCACCACTTCGTCCAGCCCCGGCTCGTAAACCGGCAGGTTGTCGGAATTCCAAGCGGCAATGCGCGCCTCGTTGGGATCGACGACGGTGACTTCGATATCGGGGCATTTCGCCGCGATCATCGCCATGGTGGGGCCGCCGACATAACCGGCTCCGAGACAGGTAATTTTCATGGTTTTGGAAAAGGTGCGGAAACTATCAGCCGCGGGGACGGGCTGGCCAGCTTTTTGCCCGGTCATGCGCTGGGGTCCACCGGAGAAGACGTTTCCCCGTAGACCCCCTTGGCTCCATAGGTCCCGTAGGTGCGGTAGGCGTAGGCGTAATAGGCCCCCGTGCCCTGACGGACACTATTCAAGACCACCCCGGAAACCGGCGCGTCCGACTCGGAAAGAAGGCGCACGGCTTGGATCGTCGCTTTGGCCGGCGAGTGGCCAGAGCGGACAATCAAGCAACTGGCATCAACCGAAGCCCCCAAGAGCAACGGATCGCGCACGGCCAGCACCGGCGACGAGTCGATGACGATGCGATCATACTGATCGCGCAAAGCACGAACCATTTCGGCGAAGGCCGGCTGGGCGAGCAGCTCGGACGGATTCGGCGCAATACCACCGGCGGGCAGCACGGAAAGATTCTCGACCTCAGTCGAGACGATCGCTTCGGAAACAGTCGCCGAGCCGAGCAGGACTTCGGAGAGCCCCGGCTTGATGTTCTCGTTGAAAAACAGTTTGGAAACCGACGGCTTCCGCAAATCTGCATCGATGAGCAGCGTGCGGAAACCTTGTTGAGCCAAGGTGGCGGCAAAGTTGGAACTGGTAAAAGTCTTCCCCTCGCCCGGAATGGCACTGGTGATGAGGAAGACACGGTTTTTGTCGCGTCCGGCAATCATGGCCAGCGTGGCCCGCATGGTGCGGAAAGCCTCGGCCACCACCCCGCGGCGATCCTTGACGGCCGGGAGATTCAGACCGCCGCCGCCGCTCGAGGGACCCTTGTTTTTGATCAATGGCACCGAGGCCACCACCCCGAGCCCGGTGCGCTGCTCGACTTGATCGATGTTGCGCAGCGAAGGATCGAGGTAGTTGAGACCGAACGCCGCCGCGACGCCCGCCGCCAAGCCTCCAAAGACACCCAGCACGATGTATTTGAGCGTCTGACTCGGGACAGGGCCCGCACCCATGGCGCGCTCTTGGATCGAGATGGATTGATCGGTGAGACCGCTGGTCACGTCGACTTCCTTTAGACGGGCGATGACCGAGTCATAAAGGGCACGGTCGGCCTCCAGGTTCCGCGCCAGCGTGTTGTATTCGACCGACTTTCCGGTGATCTCAAGGAGACGCTTCTCGGCCTCGGCGCGCTTGGCGCGGAGTTGCTCCAGCTGCGCCTCGGCTTGCGCGCGCCGTGTCTCGAGTTGGCCTACCACCTCGACAGCCAAGCGGGAAAGATCACCGCGCGAGGAGGAGAGGCGGTTTTTCGTCGCGGTGTGTGCCGGATGTCCTTCGCGGTAACGGCGCGACATCTCGTCCATTTCCTGCTCGAGCGCCTTGATCTGCATGTTGAGCTGGGCCACCCGCGGATCGTTGCCCACGCTGGGAAGTCGGAGAAGAAGCTCGGTGTCGCCTCCCGAACCGGAAACCGCGGCCAGGTCCGCATCGAGCTGACGGATGAATGCCTCCGTCTCCTGAACACCAGCCGTGGTCTGATCAATGGTCGTTTGTGCCTCGGTCAACATCGTCTCGAGCGACGCCGCCCGCTCCCGCTCGCGAAAGCTCTGCATGGCTTCCTCGGCAAGACGCATCTTCTCGCCGAGCCGCGCCGCCTCCTCGACCAGGAACTGCGAGGCCGCCTTGGTCGACTCGGTGGTCTGCTCGAGCAACATGCGCAGGTATTCGTCGGCGTAGCCGTTGGCCAGCTTGGTTGAAATCTGCGGGTCGGTCGTGCGGGCAATGACGTCGATAAGTCGCGTCATTTCCCGGTAGGAAGATTTGACCAGCCCGGGCAGGAAACCGGCAGCCGCGGTGGGAGCCATCTCGCCATCCGCACCCGTGTCCCAGCCGACCGCTTTGACAAACGCAGGATCGGAAGACAACTCAAGCCGCCGCGCCACGCGCTCCGCCATGGGATAGCTATTCAGTGTCTCGACAATGGTGTTGATCATGTCGATCGAGCGGATCTCGTCGTCGCGGACCGACTGCATGCGGTCGTTGAGCACCTGCTCGCGCTGCTGTTCGATGAAGAGCACAGACCTCGCGCCGTAGAGGGTCTTCTCGCGGCTGATCATGAACACGCTGAGGATGGCACCGAGCAGCAAGGCGAGACAGACGAGCCACCAGCGCTCGAGGACCACGTGCAGGTAGTAACGCCAATCGAACGGCTCGGAATTCTCTTGGAGCGGGTCGAAGGGATCGGGCTGTTGGGCGGCGTGTCTCATGGCGCGATCAGAACCAACTTTCACTCACCGTGATGACATCGCCCGGCTGCACTTCGATGGGAGGCTCCCTGCCGTCGGCCATCCGCTTGGCGTTGGCCTTGATTGCCGTGACCCCCTCGCCTTCGCGGCGCTGGATAATGACGCGACCGCGGTTGGCGATGCGGGTGAATCCACCGGCCAGACCGATCGCCTCGAGCAGATCGATGCGTTCGCCCCCCTGCAACTCGTAGCTGCCCGGGCGCGCCACTTGCCCCATAATGGTGAACTTGCGCTCGGCATATTTGACCACGTTGAGAAACACCTGCGGGTCGACAAGGTAGCTCTTGTCATAGAGCCCGCGTAGAAGCTCGCGGGCACTGCGGATGGTGAGACCTGCCAAGCGCACTTCGCGGATGAGCGGCAGTTGCACCGTGCCGTCGCGGGCGATGGTGGCCTGGGTCGTGAGGTCCGGTTCGCGGAAGACGTTGAGTTCCACCACATCGCCGACGACCAAGACGTAATCACTCTCTCCGGAAGACAGCGCACCCCCGCTGCGCACGATCGGCGCCACGGGCGCAGGAGCAACCATCGGAGCCACCGCAGCTGTGGGCGTGGTGGGGACAGGGGTCGCCGCGGAAGCCGGCTGCGCGGGCACGGCAAGGTCGGAGCTGCCGCCCTCTTGGGCAGACAGGTTGGTGAATGACGCCAGAAGAAGAGCGCCGAGCAAAAACTGAAAAGCGGGCCGCATTTTACAGAACTAATACCCTCTAAGCGCGGTCCTTAGAAAAGCAAGTTCAAACCTATGGAGGCCGTTGTCTCCGGGAAGGTTAGCGTGCTCGTCGGGTTGACGCGGTTGCCCGTAGAACTCATCACCGTGGCCTGCCAAGAGGCCCAACTGTTCATCGCATAGCGCAGGCTGCCGCTGACAAAAGCATAGTCATAGTTACCCCCCGAGGGTCCGTCATCGGTCAGCGACACATTGTCCGTCTGCTGCCAGCCACCGGAAACACCGATGGCGAACCGGGAAAACACCGTCTGCTGCACGCCCGCGGTGAATCCGCGGTTGACTTGGAACTGGTCGACCGTGGTGATGGAAAAATTCTGGTTCTGATACGCGGACAAAGTGAACGCGGTCGTAACCCGCGGACGCCAGGTCAGGCTGAAGCCGTAAGACGGCACGATGTCGAATCCGTCAAACGACGTGTAAGCACGCATCGTTGTCTTCTCCGACGGATCATACTGAACGCCGAGCAGATAGACCGGGCGCACGCCGGTGTATTGCGTCGAAGCATCGGGGATATTTTCGTCCTGCGTGTAGCTCACGCCCGCACCCGCCACGATGAGGACTTTGGAGGTGAGGTTGTGCGCCACGGGCACCAGCGCTTGCAGGAACTGCCGCGCGGCGATGCCCTCCTGCGCCAATTGCCCCGCGGCCGTAGTATCGCCGAGGATATCCTGCGTCATGCGCCCTGCCTCGACCTTGAGCCCGATCGTCGTCTTGCCGGTCCAGAGCCAATCGATGTAGCCGCCGCCGCGAATGTTGGCCAAATTGCTGCCATCGATCCCGCCCGTCTCGTAGCGCGTGAGCAGCGAATTGTACGAGGCGTAAGCACCCGTCGTGACGAACTCATTGAACAGGTAGCTGTAGCCCATGCCCGCATTGCCCTGAAACTGCGTGCTCGAGCCTCCACCTTGGATGCTTTGACCATTTCCGTAAGAAGCCGAACCGCCGAGATCGAACGCATGACGCAACCCCGAGTGGCCGATTCCCAACGACATCGTCCCGTTGTAAGGATTGCGATTCGCCCCGGTGCCGTTCTGCGAATAATCCGGATTCAAATAATAAACGTAGCCGCCGCCGGCCCGCGCGGAGAGCGACCACGGGCCGGTCGAGCGTCCGTATTCCAATCCCAAAGAAGGTGAAAGGAAGAAACTCTGGTCGTTGTTCGCATTTGATGTCTGCCCTTGTGAATTCTTGTTCGAATAGGCCCAGCCCGCGCCGAACCCGGGGCGGATACGCAACGAGCCCAGCCACAATCCTTCGCGCACCTTCGTTGCCATGTCTTCCACCGGTTTGATGTCCTCCCCAGTCGGCACCATGTTCAAAAGCTCGGGACGATCCGCCTGCGGTCCGACCCAATCCGAACGAAAGACCGCATCGGTCACCGTGCCCACCGGCGCCGTCACGCTCTGCTGAGCCATCGCTCCGCCAACCAGCGCCACCCCGATGGCCAAAACGGCAAAAATATGGCGGGCGGCGGTCGGCATGGCAGCCGACCTTATTGCCCGTTTTTACGCGCTGTGACCAGCCGCGAGGCGGCTCTCCAAGCCATTTCCCAGTCCCCTGCCGCGGCATACATGGCCAAAGCCACCCGAAGCTTCTCCGCGTCAGGCTCTTGGGCCTCCACAGCCTCCTTGACCAACCTCCTGACCGCCACCTCGTTCCCCTGCTCCTGCAAGACAGCCAGTTGCCGGCTGAAGTCCCCATCCGGCACACCGCCATTCACGGACACCCCCTCCGCCTCCGCCACAATCCTCACCGCCCGCGCCTTGTCCCCAGCCTTGGCGTAGTAATTTGCCAATTGCCGCCAGTAAACCCCCGACTGGGAAGCGTTGCGCGCCTCCATATAGGCCACCGCACCCGCCGCCGAAGGCAAAGTGATCCAACGATGCAAAACCTGCCCCCGCAAATCCAGTGGAAGCGAGTCCAAGAAAGGAGCGACCACGTCCCCAATTCGCGAAGCCCAGCCGTCCGCCGCCTCAACCGGAGCTTGGCAAAACCACGCTGCGAGAAGATGTGGATCATCGGAAAACGTCTGCGCCAATAAAAGTTGGACGCCGACGTTGCTGCCGACATCACGCACTGCCCCGGCCACCGCTCCTGCTGCCGCGCTCCCGCCACGTCCCTCCCGGCGGTCGATCTGCTGGACGCGGCGCACCGTTTCCCGCGAAAGCGCGATCTGGCGTTCGGCATCGATGCTGTGCCAGAGCCGCGCCTGCTCCGCCACAGGCTGCGGCAAGACCGGCTCGACCATGCGCCCCGCGCGTAGCACTCGGTCAATTTCCGCGTCGGTGTCCTCGTAATAGCGCAAGAACCCTCCGAGATAGTAGTAAGCCTCGTGTCTGAGCGGAAATGCCGCCGCCGCCTCCCGCGCCGCCGCCACCGCCTCGGGCATCATCTGCCTGTCACCCAGACGCCGCATCTCCGCTTCCAACTTTTCCCATGCATAGGGGGCTGGGGCCCCGCCGCTCCGGTGATCCCAACCAAGAATGGCGGCCCATGCCACCATGCCCCCCCCCGCGAGGACCCACGGCAAACGCAACAGCCAAGGATGCAGCCGGACCCGGCGTCCGGGCGGCACCGCGACCGCGGCCAGCGCCAGCAAAAGCCATCCCAGTGCGCAGCGATGCCAGGGGACATCGATGATCCCGTGCGCCAAGGCCGCACCGATCGCGCTGGCTGCACCCCAGCGCAACATGCCATCGCCGCTGTCCAGCCCGCGCCAGCAAGCGAAGAAAAACCACCCGGTGACGACCAGCAGAACCGCCACCGCCGGCCATCCCGATTCCGCCGCAACCATCAACCAGTCGCTCTCCGGATGCAGCACCCGCGCCGCGCGGGCGGAGTCCTGCCGGTATTGCGGGAAAACCGCGGCAAACTGCCCGAGACCGTAACCCATCCACGGCGACTCGGTGGTCATGCGCCACGTATCCCGCGAAATGGGAAGCCGAAAATCAAGGTCGCCGGCTTCCGAGGTCCGCTCCACCGAGACTGCCTCGCTCGCAATCTTGACCAAGCGCTCGCGCACGGCGTTCTCCCCGGCGGCAAAGAGCACCACAAGAAACAGACCCAGCACCGCGAAGCCTCCCAAGACCGGACGCCGGGCCCGGCCCCGCGCCGCTCCGGCCGCCCACAGCAGCAAGCCCAGCCCCAAGAACACCACGCCTGCCCGCGAAATAGAGACAAAGAGCAAGCCCGCGAAGCAAGGTGCTCCGGCCAGCGCCGCGAGCAGAGCCGCCCCCCGCCGGCCCCGCATCGCTTCCCAGTGCATCAGCCCCACGGAGAGCACTGCGCCCACGACCAACAAAGTGGCCGTATGATTGCGGTTCGGAAGAAATCCGAAGACCGCACCGCCCGTCAGCGGATAAACCCAGCCGGTCTGGAAAGCGAAAATGGACAGCGCGGCATACCCGCCCGCGAACAAGGCCACGGCATGAAGAGCCACCGCCAGCGCCCTGCCTTCCAAACGAAGGGTCTGCAAACAAGTCGCCGTGGCGCAGGCCGCCGCCAGCAACCACCACCAAAACCAGCTGATCCACGGCTGCGGCGAGACCGTCCCACCCAACCCGATCTCGGCCGCCTCGGCCAACGCCGCTCGCCAGGGAGGCACCGTCAACAAAGCCTGCGGGAGAAAAGCCGACAAGGCCAGCAAGCAGAACAACACGGCTCCGGCCAGCGGCACGGGGCGCGGACGAACCGCCGGCAGCGAGAACATCACCCCGAGTCCCGAGGAGGCCAGCAAAATGACCAGCGCCCAGACTTCCTCGGTGCCCGAGACCATGATCGCCGCCATGGCTCCCCCCGCCACCAAGAGCGCGCTGATCAAAGGAAAAGCGGTCGCGGTGGGCATGCCGGATAAGATGTCACCGCCGGCCGGATATCAAGGCGCCAAGTCATAGAGCAGACGGAAGAACCCGCTATTCAGTTCCGGCACCCGCGCCGAGAATTCTCGCCGCACGCTGTCGGCCGGCGCGGGGGCGGTTGCCAAGTCGGTTTGCTCGAACGGCAACATGGAACCCGTGCCGCCCAATTCCGTCCGCCTCCCGACCACCCTCCCCGACATCGTCAACCGCCTGTTGGTGGTCCACACGGCCAATACCGAATTTGTTCCCTCCGCCCCCAGCCTTCAATCCGAAAGCAGACGTGTCGCGGTCCGGCCAGTTGGCCGGCCAACTGACGCTGTTACGCAGCGAGTCGATTACGGCAAAGTCGACCACCATGCGTGTCACGTCCGAAGGGCGCGTCTCGCGCGGGCGAAATTCCGGAACAGCATGGGATTGGCCACTCAGTGCAGCAGCGGCGGACTCGAGCCCGGATTGGCTCCGCCGCCGAGCATGAGCAAGGGATGCGGATTTCTCAATGCGCTGGCCGAATCCGTGTAAAAATTGAGGAAGGTCAGATGGCTGACCTCGCCGCGCCCCGTGGCCGGAGAATTCGGAACATTGCCAAACCAGCGCAGCTCCGCCGGATCATTGGTCCGCTGACCATCCAAGCTGAAGATGATGTTCCAAAAGTTCCTGGTCCGGAAGCGACCAGCCTCCCGCTTCCGCGCCTGGTGGAGCTGCGTGCCGCAAAAAGCGACCATGCCGGCCGTTGATGGATGACAGCGTGGGAATATTGTCATGGGAGCAACGCGGGAAAAAACAAAGGCCGCACTTACGGTGCAGCCTTTGGTCGTCGATTAAAGCAGAACAATCACACTTTCGCGACGGACCGGCGACGGCGGCGGATGCGATCCGCAACTGCGGCCAGGAGCAACGCTCCAACCGCCCATGTTCCGGGCTCAGGCACACTCGTGGTGATGACTTCGAGATTGTTGACGATGATGTAGTTGTTGCCTGGAAGGTCGACATCATTGGAGACCAACTCCCAATTGACCGAGATGGTGTTGTAACTCAGAGCAGTCGATCCCAAACCGCCGAGGGCACCGTCGCGAATGAGCGTTGTATTGGTGAGGAACGCGTTGTTGTTGGCGGCGGTATCCAAGGTGTCCAATGAAAGGGTGATCAAATTGTTGGACTGCACCGCGAGATTGAAACGGTAGTTGACGTCGTAGAATATGTCCCAGTCACCAGTCAGGGCTGCATTGTTGTTCGTTGTCTGCAACACGCCGTCCAAAAACCACGCGAAGCCGATGTTGTTGGTATTGGTGCCGCCAGTTTCAAAGGCATATTGACGACCGAACATGAACTTGCCCAGGCTGATTCCACCCCCACCCGGCGCGCCGTTCCAGATCTCGAACCCGAACGCATCTTGATTAACGAGATCAGAGATGGGCTGGATGATACTGAACTGGGCGAACGTCCACACATCATCGCGCTGGTCTGCTTGCAATGGAGTGGGAACAAATGAGCGGTAGACGATGGGATCGGTAGAACCCGGTTCAATTCCATTGGTCAAAGCCCAACCACCTTGCAAAAGCGAGAGATTGCCCGGAGCATTGGTGGGAGTGTAACCGGGGATTGTGTCAAGAAAAGCGGTCCCGCCCAGACCAGTGTTGCTATCGAAGGCGTCGGTCTCGACCCATTGTTGGTTGAGGGGCGCATTGGTGTTTTGCGTCGCAATGCTTATGTTGGTGGACCACCCTGCACTGCTATTCCAGTTGCCAACATCGATGTTGGTGTAATTCGGGTAGGGCGGGTTCTCCGGCCCGGGCACCACATTGGTGTAGGGAGTGTTGGTGCTGAATGGACTTTGAGCCTGAGTGGCTGGAGCGATACCGACGCATCCGAGTGCGGCGCCAGCTAAGATAAACAGTTTGCTTCGCATAGTGTCTGTCTAGGGAGTTTGGGATGGGTAGTTACGGAAATTTAGTCGTCAGCCTTTGCTCACGGGATTGACCACCACAGGCGGAGGCGGTGTGGGAGCCGAAGAGCCACCGGGACGCACGCGCTGAGCTGCAGCATTATGAGCTAGCACGAAGCCAAAAGCAGCAAGGAGCAACACTATGGGAAGGCGATTTGTTTTCATGGATAGTAGTAGAATACGGACGACTGCGCAGGGCGCAAGAAATAATCCATCGAATGCTGAAACTTTTTCGTAACAAATACTTTTGCCTCAAACAATTATGGTTCCCATTGCAAAAGCGCCGCTTCATCTGGCGTAAGCTTCTGTTTATCAATTTGTTGCAGCGCGCGGGAGGCCATTTCCACCTGGCCTGAGGAGGCCAATGCCCGGTAGATTACGGCCTGCAGACCCGGGGGCAGTCGCGCAAAGAGCAGCGTCAGGTCTTCAAAAGCGCTTGCTGCTTCCTGCCGTCGACCGGCCCTCAGCAGGGCCAGCGCGTGCGTCGCGCGCAAGGCCGGATCGCTCGGCGCTTCGGCCACAGCCCGGGCCGTTTCCGCAGGATCCACCGCGAGTTCGGCCATCTCCTCTTCCGTCGCGTCGTCCGGCACCGGGGTGAGAAGTTTCAAATAGCGCGCGTAGTCCTGCACCGAGACCGCATTCGGCGCAGCCACCAAGGCGCGAGCATGCGCTTCCGCCAGCAGCGCCTGCGCGGCGGGACCGCGGCGGCTCAGGCGGTCGCGTGTCATACGAAAGACATTGTCCGCTGCCCCTGCGTCCCCGCACAGCGCGACCAAACCCTCATCCACAACCTGCTGGGCGCCGATTTCATCACCGGTCGCCATCACCACTGGCAAGGTCCCCTCGTTTACTGCCGCCCGCAGGGCCGCCGCCAGCGATTTGCCACCGCTCTGCGCTTGCCCGCGCAAAGCATACTCCGCGCGCGCTTTGGTCGCCAGACGCAGCGAGAGCGGGGCATTGCCCCCGGCCTCGACAGACTCGATCACCGCCGGCCAGTTCTCCAGCCGGGCCAAAGCGGCCGTGCGGGCGAGGAATGCCTCGGTGCTTTCGCCCGCCTCCTGTGCGGTGACCAACGTGAGCGCTTCGCGGGGCAGACCATGGCGCGTCAACCAGGCCACATAGGCCGCCCGCTGCCCGAGCGGCGCGGCGTCGAAGACGGAACGCAGATTGCGGTGGAGTTCCCCGGGCGTGGCTTTGCCGAGGTCAACCATGACCGTGGCCGCCGGCAACAACGCCCGATTCGCGGGAGTGGCCTTCCGCATGGCCAAGTTTGCCCAGCGTTCTTGCTCCGCTTGCCCCGGCAGAAGAAAAGTCAGACCGAAAGCCAGTGCCTCCTCCTCCTGCTCCGTGCCTTGCAAAGACTCAACCAATGCAAAAACCTCGTCGGCAATCAGCCGGGTTTCCGGTGCCTCCGGCGCAAACTCGAGCCGTTCGACGTGGCGGCGGAGCAGCAAACGCGCCAGGTCCAGCTTCATGGCCGGATCGCCTCCGGAGGCCACTGCCCGCCGCGCTTCCTCGATTGCCCGATCCAAATTACCCCGCGCCAAACTGCGCACCGTCCGCAAGCGCCCCGCGGCGACGGTATTCCCCGCGGCCTCGAGGGCGACCATGGCACGTTCGAATTGGTCGTCATCGCCCAGAGCCGCCGCCGCCCGGCCACGCTCCTCGAGATCCTCGGCCGACAGCACCCCCAGGTTGGCAAAACGGTCCCAATACTCCATGGCTGAAGGCATGCCGAAACGTGATTCGACGATGGCTGCCGCCCGGAGCACCGCCGGATCATCCGGACGCAAGCCGCGCGCGGAATTCATTTGCATCCAAGCCATCCGGTAATTGGTCTGTTCCAAGTTCTCCAGCGCCTTCCCCGCCAGATCGCGTGCTCGCCATCCTTGAAAAATGTGGAAACCAACCGCGGCCATGATCCCAAGGACAATCAAAGCGACCGCCGACAAGGCCAGCACGCGCACCAGGATCTGGCGTCGTCGTGATTTGGTTGCGGAAGATTTTTTGGCCATGCGTAAGCGAGGAAAGCAGCCTACTTAAGTCAACTGGCGGCACGCCACAAGGTCCCAAAGCGGTTGACATGGTTTTGCCACCCGCTACCGGTCCCCCAGCTTCCCCTTTTGCCTCAGCCTATTTTCGAGCAACCTTACCGCCGTGACCTCCACCGCCGCCAACCGCCCGATCCCGCCCGCTGCATGGTGGAGCGCGGCAGCTTTGCTCTTCGCGTGGTTCCTCGTCCTGCGGGCCAATTGGTGGGAGTGGTCGCTCAATCCGCAATACAGCTACGGCACCCTCGTTCCGATTTTGGCCATTTTGCTCCTCGCCCGCCGCTGGCCCGACCGCCCAGCGCCTTCGGCGATCACACGGCTTGGAAAAATCGTCGCCCTGATGTTTTTCGGCCTCGCCGTTCTCACCCTCGCGGCGCTGCAGCCCGTCATGATTTCCAACGCCGATTGGCGCATGGTCCCCGCACTCGCCGCGCTCTGCGGAGTGACCATCACGCTCGTCGCCATCTACTTTCTCGGTGGCGCATCGTGGCTCAAACATTTCGCCTTCCCCGTTGTCTTCTTCCTCGTCGCCGTTCCGTGGCCGCGTCCGCAGGAAAACGCCATCATGAGCTGGCTCATGTCGCACAACACCGCACTGTGCGTCGAGGCGCTGCATTGGCTCGGCTATCCCGCGGAGCAACGCGGGAACCTCATCGCCATTCCCGGCAGCCTGCTCGGCGTCGAAGAAGCGTGCAGCGGCATCCGCTCCTTGCAGAGCAACATCATGGTCGCTCTGGCCGTTGGTGAATTCTTCCGCCTCACCGTCCCGCGCCGCATCGTTCTCTTCCTCCTCGGCCTCGCCGCAGCCCTCGGCGGCAACGCCATCCGCTCCCTCACACTGTCCGTCGCCGCCTGCAAGTCAGGCAGCGAAGCCGTCGACCAAATCCACGACGGCACCGGCCTAGCCGTCCTTGCCGTCTCCTCCGCCCTCGTCCTCCTCGCCGGAAAACTTCTGTCCCGAGCGGGGACGAAAGTCCCCGAGCAGGGATTAGGGAGCGGGGAGCGGGGAGCCAGCCTTTCCTCTGAAATCTCAAATTTGAAATTTCCAATGCCTGCGGCTTTCGCCGCCGCAGGCATCGTCCTGTGGGCCGCGGCCTGGCTCGGCGGCGAGGCCTGGTTCCGCTGGCACGAGAGCAAAGCGCCCTCCCTACCCGTCATGTGGACCATCGCCCCGCCGTCGCCCGAGGAGAATGCCCGCGAGGTTCCCATCGCCGAACGCACCCTCGACGTCCTCCTTTTCCCCGACACTGCCTACTCCGAGCAATGGCGCGACGACAACGGTTGGCAGTGGCAGGCCTTCTACTTCCACTGGCCGCCGGGACCGACCTCCGTGCAATCCGCCTTCATCGTCCACGATCCCCGCGTTTGCCTCGGCGCCGCCGGCTTCGAAGTCGAGACCAAACTTCCTTCATGGACCGCCGAAGCCAACGGTTTCCGTCTGCCCTTCCAACGCTACCTCTTCCGCGACCGCGGACGCCCGGTGCACGTCTTCCACGCGGTGGTCGAAGACGATGGCACGGCCAGCGGGGCAGACAACGAATTCAGCTTCGACCGCAACATCCGTTGGGAGAACCTCCGCGCCGGCCGCCGCAACCGCGGCCTGCGCGTCCTCGAATTCGCCGTCCGCGGTCCACAAGACCCCGCCGCCGCCGAAGCCGCCGCTCAACAATGGCTCAACCGCCGCATCGTCGCGGAACGCTCCGACTGATATCTTTCTCGGCCGGTGTCAGCCGGCCGAGAAATATCCTCTGATATCCTCCTCAATCCGTGGCTAAATTGCCTTCTCAATGATCCCACCAAAAAACGACCCAGCACCCAAAGCTCCGGCCGAGTTGCCCAGCTACGCGCTCGACGACGAACATGAGCCCGTCGGCTGGCGTCGTTGGATCCGCGGCTGGCCCCTCGCCGTGGTGATTGGTCTACTTGCCGCCATCATCGGCACCGCGTTCGGAGCCAAACCCGCCTACCGCGAACTCAAAGCCCGCCGCGCCCTCGCCATCGCCGAACGCGCCGGCGAAGCCATCGACCGCGGCGAAGCCGCCGAAGCCTCCACGCTCCTGCGGCAAGCCGCGCTCATGGCCTTCAACGACGAACGCGTCGCCGACCGCGTCACTTTCCACGCCGCGCGCGCCGGCGACATGGCCAGCGTGGCCGAGATCGGCAAGAAACTCGACGCCAACGAAGCATCGCCGGAAGAAATCCTCGTCTTCGGCGAACGCTCCCTCGGCGCCGGTCGCGCCGCGGATGCCACCCGCGCCCTGCAAGCCCTCCCCTCCGAACTTCCACCGGATCAAGCCGTGCAACGCGCCGCCCTCGAAGCCGGCTTTCTCGCGGCGCAAAACCAGCGCGCCCTCGCCGAGTCCACCCTGCGTCAGGCCCTCGAAAAAATCACCGCACCCGAATCCGACGAGCTTCGCGTCATGCTGGCCAACCTTCTGCTCTCGGACGAAGACCGCTCCCGCGTCGACGAAGCCCGCACGCTGCTCGACCAAGCCGCCCAAGGCGAAAGCGACAGCGCCCTCGCCGCCTTGCGCCTTCTTGCCATGAGTCGCGCCGGGATTTCCCCCGAAGCGCAGCAGCAACTCGATGCCACCATCGAGCGTCTCCGCGCCCACCCGGAATGTCCCGCCGAGGACGAGCTGTTCATCGCCCGCCTCATCGTCTCATCCAATCCCGACCGCCAAAAAGAAGCGGTGCAGAATCTTACCTCGCGCCTGCGCGAACGCGACGCCTCGGTTGACGAGCGCACCGCTGCCGCCCGTTGGCTCGTCGGATTGCAGGAACACGAGGCTGTGTTGGATCTCGTCTCGCCCGATGACGTCGTCACCCACGCCGGCGCCCTCATGGTCCGCATTGACGCCCTGAGCGGGCTCGACCGCTGGGACGAATGCAGCGAACTGATCGAAGCCAACCGCGGCGGCACCGTGCCCGACACCCTCTATCATTTGTTCCGCGCCCGCATCGCCGGCACCCGCGGCAACGCCGAAGAGGAAGAGTCCGAGAAACGCCTCCTGCGCCAAGTCATGCAATTCGCCGAGCTTCCCCACGTCCTCTTCGCCGCGCGCTACGCCGAGACCTGCGGATGGAAACCGGAAGCCTTTGCCGCGTGGCGCATCCTCGCCTCCGACAGCGGAGCGAAACCGGACGCCCTGCGCGGACAAATCCGCAACCTCCCGCCCACCGCCACCGCTGCCGACGGCTTGGAAATCTCCCGCGAGCTCCTCGCGTTGCAACCGCAAGACCCCTCCGCCCGCCTCAGCACCGCCTTCTTCGAATTGCTCACCGCCCAAAACGTCGAACCAGCCGCCGCCACCGCCGAAGAATTCCTCGCTGCCGATCCCGAATCGATCGACATCCGCCGCGTCGCCGCCCTCGCCCGCCTCCGCACCGGCCAAGCCGCCAAAGGCCTCGAGATCATGCCCGACGACAACGGCGAACCCCGCTGGCAAACCCTCCACGCCGCCCTCCTCCGCGCCGCCGGTCAAACCAAAGCCGCCGATCAACTCGCCGCCAAAGTCGACACCTCCACCC
>CAZJGQ010000014.1:0-25725 GCA_964545425.1 uncultured Chthoniobacter sp.
GAGCCCGCATGAGCATCCGTGCGATCAAAGCGCTGAAAGCGGGCGGGTATGGCGTGAAGTGCCTGCAGGAATACCAGATGACGTAGAAAAGCCGGCGCCGAACTCCGGTGTCCGAGGTTCGGTTATTGCCACCCGCGCTGCAGGAGCGCATCGGCCGCTGCGTTGATCTCGGCCTGTTTTTTGCTCTGACCGGATCCGCGTCCGAGTTCCCGACCTTCCCAAAGGACACGGCAGACAAACTCCTTCAAATGGTCGGGGCCGGACTCCGAGACCACTTCGTAGGCCGGGCTTTGCGTGGAAATGGACTGGAGGATTTCCTGCAGTTCACCTTTCGGATTGTCCTCGGCCGGCTCTCGGGCAAGGGAGCCCAGATCGTCGCTGGCCACGCGCAGGACAAAGCGGCGCACTGTCTCCAAGTCACTGTCGAGATACATCGCGCCAACCAAAGCCTCGAAGGCATCGGCAAGTGTGGAAGCCCGCTCGCGTCCGCGGCTCGCTTCTTCGCCTCGGCCGAGCATGAGGTAATGTCCGAGTCCAAGCGCGAGCGCGTGCTTCCTGAGTCCTTCTCGCGAGACCAGCCGCGAGCGTAGCTTGGTCAGTTGGCCTTCACTGAAAGTGGGAAATAGGCGGTAAAGATGGTGGGTGATGACGAGCTGCAGCACGGCATCGCCGAGGAATTCAAGGCGCTGGTTGTCGAAGTGGAAGGTCTTTCTTTCGAAAGACAGACTCGGGTGGGTGAGGGCCTCGGCGAGCAGGAGAGAGTTGCGGAATTTGTAGCCGATGTGGCGCTCGAGCGGGTTCATGTGGGCGGTAAATTCCGCCGGCGTCATGTCCGTTGTGTTCGGCTCCGCGTTCATCGATCACTGCAGGCCGCGCAAGAGAAGCTCGGCATTGGTCTTGGTCCGATGCAGGTTGCGGACAAGGGTCTCCATGGCCTCGACGGCTGGCAACTCGTTCAGTTGCTTGCGCAGCACAATGATGCGCGACAACTCGTCGGGGTGGTAGAGGTTCTCCTCGCGACGAGTGGCCGATTTGGTCACGTGGATGGCGGGGAAGACGCGCTGGTCGGCGATGGTGCGGTCCAAGTGGATCTCCATGTTTCCCGTGCCCTTGAACTCTTCGAAGATGAGGTCGTCCATGCGGCTCTGGGTTTCGACCAGTGCGGTGGCCACAATGGTCAGGCTGCCGCCTTCCTCGGTGTTGCGGGCCGCGCCGAAAAAGCGCTTGGGCTTCATCAGCGCTTTGGAATCCACGCCGCCCGACATGATGCGGCCCTTGCCGGGCTGCAGGTTGTTGTAGCCGCGGGCCAGACGGGTGATGCTGTCGAGCAGGATGACCACGTCTTTGCCCAATTCGACAAGACGCTTGGCTCGCTCGCTGACGAACTCCGCCAGTTGGGTGTGCCGCTGGGGCGACTCGTCGAAGGTCGAACTGTAGATGTCGGCGTCGATCGACCGGCGTAGGTCGGTGACTTCCTCCGGACGCTCGTCGACCAGCAAGAGAATCAGGTTCACATCGGGCGATGTCGATCGGATGGCCTGAGCAATGTGCTTCATCAGGATGGTTTTCCCGGTGCGCGGCGGGGCGACAATGAGGGCGCGCTGACCTTTGCCCAAGGGGGCAATGAGATCGACGGCCCGCGTGCTGAGGGTCGGCTCCTTCACCGCTTCCAGCATGATCCGTTCTTGGGGAAAGAGCGGGGTGAGTTTATCGAACGGAGCGGGCTGCTGCCACTCGGCCACCGGAATTCCCTCGATGGCTTGAATCTCGCCGAGCCCGCAGTAGCGGTCTCTTTCGCCGGGAGCCCGCAAGGTTCCTCTCACTTGCAGTCCTGTCTGCAGTCCGTATTCGCGGACCAAAGCAATGGAAACGAACAGGTCATCCGGCCCGGCGGCCATGTTATAGCAGGGCCAGCGGACCATGGCATGGTCGCCAACATCCTCGATCAAGCCCTCGCATGTAAGGGTCGCTCCCGCCGAAAGAAAAAAACGGCAGAGGTCGAAGATGAGATGGCGCTTCGTTCCGTCGGGGCGAAGCCTCAGGGAGTAGCGCTCGATCAGTTGGGCCAGAGATGCGTGGGGCAGACGCTGCAGATCGTCCATGCACAGCGTGCTGTTTTGGACCGCGGCAACGTCCATAGGGAATGCAGTGAGGCCGACCTGTGCTTGGTCGGTTTTCTCCGGAGAAATGCTGCTCATGCCGCGCGCGGGAGGATTTGCTCGAGCAACAGGGAAGCCTGCCGCCGAAGTTCGGCCTCGGATCCATCGTTCCAGATCACATAATCGGCCTGATTTACTTTCTGCCCGATCGGCCACTGACTGGCAAGCATGGCTTCGATCATGGGTGGCTTGAGGCCCCGTTCAGCCAGACGGGAGCGCTGCGTGGACACATGGGCCGCCACGACAACCGTTGCGTCAAACGCCCCCGCGGAGCCGGTCTCAAAGAGGAGGGGAATATCAGCGAGGAAATGCCTGCCTGATGCCCGGCAATGCTCGGCTTGGGCCTGCCATCTCTGTCTGACTGCAGGGTGCAGGATTGCCTCCAGGCGCGCACGCTGCGACGGATTGGCGAAGGCTATCTCCCTTAGGACTCCGCGCTCCAAAGCTTGGCCCGCAGGTAGGGAAAACTCCTCTTGAATGGCAGCAACGATCCCTTGGTCCGTAGCCAAGAGCTCATGGACGTAAGAATCGGCGTCGAAGTGCACAAAATCGGTCGATTCGAGCAGGATTCGTCCGAAGGTAGATTTACCTGATGCGATACCGCCTGTGAGGCCGATGAGCATTTGTCTGAAGTTTTGGTGGCCGCAATGGTGGCAGCCGGCGGAAAGAAGACAAAGACCAACCCGGCTACTTCATCCGGAAGCCCTTGGCGCTGATGCTGGGCTTGCGCAAGTCTTCCGGCAATCCGAGTGGCTCGACGATTTCTTCCTGATCAATATCATCCTCCGGCCGCAGAGGCTGACCCGCGGCATCCATGAGCCGCGCAGTAACGAAAACGATGAGGTTCTGTTTGATCTTCTGATCCACCTCCGAACGGAAGAGGCCGCCCGCATAGGGAATATCGCCAAGCACCGGCACCTTGTCATTGACCTTCTGAACATCCTCGCGAATGAGTCCGCCCAGCGCGACCGTTTGCCCGTCCCAAATGCTCACGCTGGTGGTCACTTTTCGAACGCTGAAAATTGGCTGGTTGATAACGTTCTCGGTCAGGAGTTGAGGCGTGAATTGTCCAGCAGGATTGAGCAACGCAGCTGGATTAAGGGCCGCTGCCGCTGCTGCAGCGCCTTGGAGTACGCTAAGATTTGCGGCGGAGAAGATCGGGCTGCCGTAGTTGACGAAGCCATCAAAGTCGACGACCTCAGGGCTCAGAGTTAAATCAATGGTATAGCCGTCAGGGCCAATTTGAGGCTCAACCTCCAGACTGACCCCTAATTTGCGTGTCGTAAAGTCGGTGGGGAAGCTTGGTGTTACTATGGGGTCAGCCTCGTTTGCCTGTTGCTGGCCGGGGAGTATGCTAATGACGGTGCCCGTCGAACCAAAACCCGTGCTTTGGGGCACTTGCGGGGGTTCGAACTCTTGTGGGTAGGGGAATTCGCGAGAGATATTGATAGTCGCCTTTTGACCACTTTTAGTGGTGACTTTGGGTGCGGCCATCAAATCGACGCCTCTCTTTTGGTTTAGCGCGCGAATAACTGCTTGAAACTGCAAGTTGCTGAAAATTCCAGATAACGCAAAGAACCCCGGTGCAGCGCCGCCGGCAGCTGGTAGGCCCGCATTTTGAGCAAGCAGGGCGTTAAGGCTGTTGATGGTCACTGCCGCGTCGGGTCCGGCTCCGCTGCCGCTTCTTAGTCCGCTAGTAACAGTGTCTTGGCCGACGACTTGGCCGCTTGCAGGATTTATAAAGGGCCAACTAGCGGCTTGCCCCGGCGGGATAATGGTGCCGCCGCTGCTAGCCAGTCCGGAATCACCGATGGAGAAGGGACCGAGCGCCCAATCGAAGCCGAGTTCTTTGAGATTGTTTTGCGAGATCTCGACAAACTTGGCTTCTATCTCCACCTGAGTGGGTTGCGCGCCCATGGCGGCGTCGACCAACGATTCGATCAGATCCAAATTTGCCGGCGTGTTGCGGATGACAAGACGGCTGCTGCCCGCGTTGAAGTTCGCGCTGGCGCCGGGGGGGAACTCCACTCCTTGCAACTCCAGAAAATCCTTGGCCGACTGCCGTGCGCTCAGACGTGCAGCGCCGCCGACCTCCAACTGGCGCCCTGCTACGGCCTGTGCTTCGGTTTCGCCTCCAGTGCCGCTGGCAATAAAGCCGGGCGGCACTTTGAACTCGCGCTGCTCCAGGGTATCGGTCGGCTCGGAGAGGGGAACAATCGAAACAGCGAAGGGCTCCACCTTCACCTTGAGGCCGGCCAGCGTGGCTACGTAGCGCAGCGCCTCAAAAAGCGGAACATTGCTGAGATTTAGCGTGATCCGAGCATCCGGACTGTAAGCAACAGGCGCTGGGGTTTCACCTTCGACTTCAAGGGCCGCAGGCGCGGGCGGCAGTGCAGAAGGCAGTTTCAGGACGATGTTCACACCCCTGCGCTCGGGATCGACTTCCGAGGTGTCGAGATCTCGGCTCCGTTGCTGCAGGAAGCTCACAGCTTGGCGAATTGTGGCGTCCCGGAAATCAACGCGGGGAACAATGATGCGGTTCAACCGGGCGACCATAAGCTCGGTGCCCTTGCGTTCCTCCGCTGCAGCCGAATCGGTCACCCGCGCTTCGACGAACTTTCGTTTCGGGCGTTCCCACGCCTTGTCGACCTGCCAGAGCATGCGGGAGCGCGTTTCGTTGTAAGCAGAATCGTAGTAGCGCTGTTTCGCCACCTCGACCTGTTCTTTTCCGCGAAACGCGGCCGCGTTGTATTTGTCCACTGCGAGCACCTGATCGTAACGCTTTTGGGCCAAATCGTAGCGTCCGGAGTCGAAAAAGCCGTTGGCCTCGAGGAGAAGCTTCTCCACTTCCTGCCGGTCTTCGGCAAATTCCGGGGTGATGGTCTTGTTGAAATAGTCCGGCTGCTCCAGTCGTGAAAGAAAGACCGCCGCCGGACGGTAGTCGGGGTTGTAAGCAGGCTCCAGCACCTTGCGTGCTACGGATTCGGCTTTGGCGTATTGCCCTTCGCTGACGAGAAACTCGGCGTAACGGACGGCAGTAGACGAATAGCGGGCGAGGGCGCGTGCCCGCAGAGAGCGAGAACTTGGTCCGTCGGGGATAAGGTCGACCGCTTCTTTGTACGCGAGATAAGCTTGCTCGATATCGCCAGCCTTCAACGCAGCATCCCCGCGCCGTATGGCATTTTCGCCTTGCACAATGCCCATCTCCCGGCGGGTGATCTCCCGATCGGCATCACCCTCAAGTGAATACATCGATGACTGCCCGCCGGAACCGGCCTCGAGCTTTTGCGCACCGAGAACTGCAGCCGCGAGGGCAAAAGCGATATGGCAGAGGACCAATTTCATCGTCTATTTGCCGGGTAGTGGAGGCTCGAGCGCGGCGGAGGCTGTGTCGAGAGGCATGTCGTCCTCGAATTCGATGTCTTCCACCAGCATCTGGTCGCCGGCAAGCGGTTGACCGGCAGGATCCATGAGGGTGGCCGTGACGAAAATGACGAGGTTGCGCTTGATGTGCTGGTCAGACTGGGAGCGAAAGAGGGCTCCCGCCAGCGGGATATCCCCGAGCAGGGGGGTCTTGTCGTTGACCTTCTGCACATCCTCGCGCATCAAACCTCCAAGGACGACTGTTTGACCGTCGTAAATGCTCACGGAGGTTTCCACCTTGCGCTCGCTGAAGACGGGATAGTTAATGACGTTGTCCGTAACGACAACGCCACGGTTGCGGATAGGCGACCCATAGTTTATGAAGCCTTCGAATTCAGTGACCTCCGGAACCAAGCGAAGGTCGATGGTATAATTGTCGGCCCCGACCGTCGGCTCGACCTCCAAGCGAACGCCCGTTGGCTTCATGGCAAACGATGTCGGCGTCGCTGGGGTGATCGGCTGGGTGCCCCCGCCGGTGTTTTGCGGGATTTGCGCCGGCTGATATTCCTCGGGGTAGCGGAACTCGCGCACCACCTCAACCGTTGCAGAGGAACCGCTTTTGGTGGTTACTTTTGGAGCAGAAAGGACATCGATGCCTTTTTTCTGGTTGAGCGCCCGGAGGACAACTTGGAATTGTGGGTTAGTAAACACTCCGGCGAGCGCCAGGACACCGGCCGCAGGTCCGACGGGACTGCCGAAAAGGAGCCCGTCGAGTGCATTGCCGGTGATGGCAGTTTGCCCGCTGCGGTTGCCGGCGGTGACCGGATTCACGCCGACCGGCACGTCCGTCCCGGGGTAAAGAAAAGGGTAATTCGCCGTGCCGCCCGGAGGTGTCACCGTTGAGTTGAATTGGTTGCCCGAAGTGCCTCCGCTCCCGAAAATGCCCGAGCTTCCGAAACCGAACTGCCCGAGCAGCCAATCAAAACCCAACTCCTTAAGGTTGTTTTGCGAGATCTCCACGAATTTGGATTCGATCTCCACTTGGGATGGCACTGCGCCCGTGGAGCTTTCAACCAGCGCATCGACGAGATCCAGATTCTCTTGGCTGTTGCGCACGATAAGGCGGCTGCTGCTGGCGAGAAAATTGGCGCTGGCACCTGCGGGGAACTGCACGCCCTGAGACTCGAGGAAATCCTTGGCCGTGCTGCGCCCTGCGGCGCCCATTTCGCCACCACCGCCACCGGCACTCGGCGTGCTGGTGATGAAGCCCGGCGGAACGCGGTATTCTTTGGTGATGAGTATGTCGGTCGGTTCATTGACCGGAACGATCAAAACGGCGTAGGGCTCGACCTTGAATTTCAAGTTGGCCAAATTCGTGATGTAGCTGAGCGCTTCGCGCAGGGGAAGATTGGCCAGATCGATCGTCACCGTCTGCGAGGCCGCGGCTTGGTCGAGTTTGAGCACGATATTGACGCCGCGTTCGCCCGTTTCGGGTCCCTCCGTATCGAGGGCCTCGGAGCGTTGGCGCAAATACTCGACGGCCTCGCGCACCGTGGCATCGGTGAAGTTGATGCGGGGCACGATGATTTCGTCGAGCTTTCGGTTGATCGACTGCGTTCCGCGGGAAACGAGCACGGGTTGTTCGATTACCGCGGCGGGACCGAGGTCGACACGACGGACGGGCGTTTCCCAAGCCTTGTCGACTTGGGTGATCATGGCTGCACGGGTGTCGTTGTAAGCGGCATCAGCCACGCGCATCCTTGCGACATTGACCTGCTCCATGCCGCGACGCGCCGCTACATTGTAGCGGTCGAGGCGCAGCACCGCTTCGTATTTGGCGATGGCCTCGTCGAAACGTCCGGAGTCATAAAGGCCCTGACCTTCGTTGAGGAGCGTTTTGACTTCTTCGACCTTGGCCACGAAGCCGGGAGTCACGGTCTTGTTGAAATAGTCGGGGGACTCCAAGCGGGCGAGCAGGCGTTGGGCGGGTTTGTAGTTCGGATTGTATTGCGGCTGCAGAATAACTTTGACCGTCTCCTCCGCATCCTGCCAGCGGCCCTCCTCGATGCGGGACTCGGCCAGGCCCATGACCGCTTTGGAAAAGCCGTCCATCGCGGTGGCGCGAAGCTCTCGGACGTTCGGAGCATCGGGCAGCGCGTCGACCGCCGCCTTGTATTGCGCGAAGGCGGTCTCGTAGTCCCGCTCCATCAAGGCAACCGAACCGCGTTGCATGGCTTGGGGGGCGTAGTCCTCGGCCAATTGCATTCGTTTGGCGATCTCCAGTTCGGCTTGGGCCTCGACGCCAGAGTAGGAAGAACTGCTACCGGGGCCGGCCAAAGACATGCTCACCGGAGCGCCAAGGGCGCAAAGCAATACGAGACGCGCAGTCCTGCCGAGTGGGCGGGGCCTTCTACTCAGGGGAAGGTGGCGCAATGAGGGCATTGGTCTCTAGGCGAGGGATGGACAACTGCTCTCCAGAAGCAAGATTCTTGATAGTGGCAGCTTCTTCAGAGACGTCAATCAGCTTGTAGCGCTGGCCCGGTTCCAGATCGAACTCCTGACCGGAGCGCAAAGTGAAGGTTTGGCCACCGCTTTTGGTGTCTTGCAGGGTGGCCAAAGAGTAGGGGGAGTCCTTGATCTCACCTTGAACCAGTTCGATTTCGAGTTCGTCGACCGAGCTAACCAGGGTGATCACGGGAATCTCCTGCTCGGAATTGGTCTTGGGATTGAAGCGGCGGACTATTTTGGCTGCCTTAAAGGTGAGCGGGGTCTCTGTTTCGGTTTGGCGGCCGTTGACCGTCTCCGAAAGGACAATCGACTGACCCTTTGTATAAAATTTCGAAAGACCGGTCAGCGCGGATGGGTCGTCGGCACTCACAGTATTGATCTGCACGACCTCCAAGTCTCCCTTGGGGAGGGACTCAAACTTTGTCCGCAGCTTCTCGATTTTGCTCGAGGTCAGGCGGAGCTTTGTCCAGGCGGCCGGCTTGGAAGTTGCATCAGTCGGGTCGGTCCCGGCGCGGAACTCCTCGGAGTTGGTGAAACCGTCATTGTCGGGGTCGGCCTGCGCCAAATTGCGGTCGGTGTAATCCAACTTGTATTGCAATATCCACTTATTCGAGATGCCGGGGACCAGTTCGGTGTCGCTTTCCAGAATGTCAACCAACTGGCCTTCGCTCAGCAGGTAGACGCGGCTGACAAAAAGAGCCTGATCAGCCTCGCCCCAGGCTGACTTGCCTGGCTCGCGCAAGCGCGGGGCTTCGGCTTCGAGCCGGGCCAGGTCCGGATTCGGTTCGAAGGCCGCACCTTTGTTTGTCAGGGCGGGCGCGGGAAACTCATCGCGCAGACCGCCTAGTCCCATCGCCACATAGGCCGTGACCGCTGCGAGCACAAGGCCGCCGACAATGAGGAGCACTCGATCGTAGTGAGCTTTCAGGTAGTCCATGCGAGGTAAATCATTTTTGCCCGGTGCTCGGGGCGCCGGACGGCGCGGCAAGACGCACCGTAACTGCGACGGTTTCTTGTCCGAAAAGGACGGGTATTACCTCAGCGCCTTCGGGCGTAGCGTCGGCCGCGTTTGGTTCAGCGCCGGGAGCGTCCTTGGCAGGGGCGGTCGGTCGCGAGTTAGCCACAGAGAGAAGTCTGACCACGATGAGCGGCTCGGCGTTGATGATCTCTGCAAGCGCCTCGCGGAAGACGGATTGGTCGGAGATAAAATCCACATCGAAAGGTGCCAAGACGAGCTGCGGCTTGTCTTCGTCTTTGCCGGCGTCCTCCGACTGTTCAACACCCGCCTCGGATGAAAGTGGCGGCCTGCTGACCGCCGTGATGCTCTTGACACCGGCGTCGACAAGAAGGGAGACAACACCGCTGATGCTCTCCAGTTGCTGTCCGAGCAGCGGAGCTGCTTCGCCGGGTGGCGGTTGGGCGCGGTATTGCTCGAAGCCCAGGTAAAAATTCTCGGGTAGAGTCGTGCCTTTTTCCGCGGCCTTTTGATCCAAGGTCGCGGTGGCAGCGCTGAGCTTGTCCTGGAATCCCTGCGGCGTGAGGGCGCTGTCGATCGGGGCTGTCTGGTCAGCCAGCGCCGCTTCCAGATCCTTGAGCAAAGCAGCTGCTTTTGCACTTTCTTCCTCGGCGAGCTTGACTGCGGCCTCGTCAGGGAAAGGCTTGGCGTCCTGCATTCTCCGAAGACCTGAAGTTTGGGCGGCATACTCGTCTTGCTGGACGGTCAACTCGCTGCTGGCGGAGAGCAGAAAATAGAGCGCGCCGCCTCCCGCCACCGCGGTGACAAGGGCGAGGCCGGCCAGAAAGGGATTTTGTTTGAACCAGTCCATCAGAGAGGAAGCGGTCGCTTTAAGGGAACAAGGAGCTTGTATTCATAGGCCCAGCTCTCGCCGGTCTGCGTGGCTCGCACTTGGACCACATCGCCTTTGTTTTCCTCGTTGATGTCGAACAGCGGGGATTCAGCGAGCTGGTTGACAAATTCGTCGACCACCGCGGGTCCGCCGTCATTCTCGAGGTAAAGCCCTTCAAGCGAAAGCGCAGTGACTGCCGGTTCGGACTCGCCCTCGGCCGGTTCGCTGGTGGAGGCGCGCTCTTCCTCTCCGCCCTCTTGGCCGAAACCGGGAATGGCGGGGTAGGGCGATAGTTTTGTGATCCAAATAAACTTTTCCGGCTGCCGCTGGTTCAACTCGTGCAGAATTTCTGCCCAACCGGTCCGCAGGATGGGGAGTGCGGCAAGGTCTGCTCCATCTTCCAGCAAACGATCGCGCTCGGACGAGGCACGTTTGATGCGATCGCTGATTTGCTGCAGGGGTTGGACCCGCGCTTGAATCTCGGCGTTGACGCGCGCCAAGGCAGAGGCAGAGCTCTGGAAATAAAGGCCGAGGAGCGCGAGCGCTCCGACAATCGATGCGGCCGCGGCAATCAAGAAAGGCCGCCGCTTGACGTCGGCCGCGTGCTTTTCCAACGACGGCGCCTTGAGGCTGATCGCGACCGGGCAATCCATCGAGGATTCGCGCAAGGCCAGTCCGACGCATTCGCCCATGAGGTGCGCGGATTTGCCGATGGACGCAGCATCTACGGAGGATCCGACGCCGACTCGCCTGAGCGGGTTGAAATATTCGATGGGCAGCGAGAGCTTCTCGTTGAAGAACTCGAGGGTGTAGGGCATCGACACGCCTCCGCCGGCGACGAACACACGCATGGGAGCGGAGCCTCTTTGCGAGGTGCGGTAGAAGGTGATGGAGCGCGTGATCTCATTGTGGATGCGTGTCATCACCGTGCGGGCGATTTTGCCCATCTCGGCGATGTCCTCGTTCTTGGCGCCGGCGAAGTTGCCTGGAGGTGGGATAAGGCCTTCCGCCATTTTGAAATCCTCGACCTCTGCGAAGCTCCGGGTGTCGAATTTCTTGTGCAGGGCCGCGGTGATCGAGTTGCCGCCGATCGGCAGAGTGCGGATAAAAAACTCGTCCCCTTCGATGAAAAGCAAATTGGTGGCACGCGCCCCGATGTCGATGAGCAACGAACAGCCCATGGCGTCGGGGTAGTTGAAGCGGAAGGCGTTGTAGAGCGCCGTGGACGAGGTTTCGATGAGGTCCGGGGTGAGCTTTGCCGAAGTCAGCGCCGCCACGGTCGACTCCAGAGCGTCGGTCTTGGTTGCGACGATGAGCGCGCCCAGTTTCTCGTCGGATTTTTGGGGAAGCATCTGATAAGCCCACGCGACTTCTTCGATCGGGTAGGGAACGTTCTGCTGAGCTTCGAAAAAGAGGACTTGCTCGACTTTGTCCGGTTCGACTTTCGGGATCTGGACAAAGCGGGCAAACACGCCCTGCGCCGGGATAGCGCAGGCGCAGGGACCGCCCTTCCACGACAACTTCGAACGCAACTCGGAAAGAACCACCTTGAGTTGGCTTGCTCTCGAAGCATCGGCCACGGGGTCCGGAATCAGCCCCGATTGTGCGAATCCCAGCAGATTCAAACCTCCGTCAGTCGACGGCTGGAAAACCGCCATGGTGACGTTCTGCATGCCCAAGTTGAGGGCAGCAATCTTGCCGGGCTTGTTCATCTTGGGGCCCAACGCGCGCCGCGTCACATTCCTGCCGGACGCATCTTGATGGCCTCGTAGTAATCCCAAGCCAGGGGAGCAAACGGGGTCTCGCTCTTATTCAAAACGTAGCCGGATACCTGCTGCAGTTCGCTCCACCATTGGCCGCGGCCTTTCCAACTGGCTTCCGCCACAAGCTGACCTTGCTTGGTGATGGTGACGCCGACGTCGACCACGGCTGCAGATGCGGTGGTGGGTGACTTGCCCTCAAAGAATCGTTCCAAGGTGCGCGGGCTGACATACATCACGGAGTTCATGGCTTTGGCCTGAGGAATCGCGATGTGGGTGACCGAACCGGTCAACAAAGTGCCTTTGGGGTTCTCCCGGCTCTTGTTGTTGAGAAGGATGTAGTAGTTGAAGGTCAGCTCGTCCAAGAACTCGGGCTTGGCACTTTTCGGCTGCCAATCGAAAGAGACCTCGACCTCGAGGAAGTCCTTGTTGCGGGCCACCTTCTTGTTCTTGGGGCCGTAATTGAAGCTGTATTCGGGGGTGGTAACGAGGTCCGGGCTGATTTTGACGATATTGAACTCGGTGTTCACCGGTTGGGCCGTCACCGTAGAAGCTGCCATGGCAGCACAGAGGCTGAGGAGGGAGAGTCTGTTCATAATCTGGAAAGAGAAAATTATCCGCCTCGCGCGTAGGAATCGAGACTTTCCGCTTCAGTGGGCTCCGCGGCCGAAGAGGACAACGGGGACGGTGCGGAGGAGGATGCTGAGGTCGAGGCCGAGGGACCAGTTGTCGATGTATTGCACGTCGAGCTTCACCCACTCGTTGAAGTCTTTAACGATGTTTCGCCCGCTGATCTGCCAGAGGCAGGTGAGGCCGGGCTTCATGCTCAGGCGGCGGCGGTGGGCGGTGAGTTCGAAGTTGTCCACTTCGTAGATGGGCAGGGGGCGCGGGCCGACCAGGCTCATGTCGCCGAGGAGAACGTTGAAGAGCTGGGGAAACTCATCGAGGCTGGTGCGGCGGAGCCATGCGCCGAACGCCGTGATACGGGGGTCTTTCTCGATCTTGAAAACCGGGCCGCTCATCTGGTTGTAGGCAAGCAATTCATCGCGCTCCATTTCGGCGCCGGTGCGCATGGAGCGAAATTTGTACATGGTGAAGGGCTTGCCGTGGCGTCCGGCGCGCTGCTGTTTGAAGATGATCGGGCCGGGCGAGGTGAATTTGATGATGAGCGCGATAAGAACGAAAAACGGCGCGAGGAAAATCAGCGCGACGAGGGCAACAACGCGGTCCATGACGTTTTTGACCATCATGGCCCAAGACAGTTCCGGGGTGACGCGGAAGACGAGCATCGGTGTGGGGCCCAGCGAGTCGTAGGTCGGACGTGCGATGGAGGCGCGGAAGAAATCGGCCGCAACCCATGCCTCAACACCCTCCGTTTCGCAGGCTGCGATGGCGTCCTGCATGGCGCCCGCGTTGTGGTTGTCGAAGGCCAGGATGACGCGGCCCACGCTGTGGCGGTGCATGGCCTCGACCAGCTTGTCGGTCTCGCATTTATCGAGGTCCACGCGCTCGGCAATGTTGATTTCGAGTCGCTGCACCGGCGACAGACTCTCGACCAGTTCGTCCATACGCTGTGAGGTGCCGGCCAGAATGATGCTTTCGCCATGGGCGCCACGCCGAAGCCGCCGCAGATAAAAATCGCGATAGATCGCCTCACGCGCGAGCAGGCCGAGCGGGGCGAGGACCAAAAAGAGCAGGAACGCGGAGCGGCTGGGGATGCCGAATTTCAGAAAAACCACGCACGCGCCGAGGATGAGGCCGAGCCAGACGCCCGCGTAGGAAATTTGCCGCAGCGAGCGTCGCACCGATTTTTCCAGCGGATACTGATAGAAGCCCTGCATCTCGAGCAGGAGCGGGCCGAACAAAGCGACGACGAGGAACATCCAGAGGAAACCCTCCAGCGGAGGAATCTCGGGCAGCACATCGAAGTCGATGATCTGATAACGCCGCAGCGCGTAACCGACGTAGAGCGCCAAGGCGAGGATCAGGCCGTCGGCGATCTGGTTGAGCTGGAGGGAAATTTCCTGTTTGCGTGAGATCATACGGGCGGCTCCCCGGCCAGTTCTGCATGGCGGAGAAGCACCGAAGGTGCAATATAGGCAGATTCGCCCGATGAATCCGAAAAAAAATCCGCGCCGCGCCGCTTCTTTGGTTGTGGCCACCGCCCATACCGGCAAGGGCATGCGTGAGGCGGCCCGACTGCGGCCCAGGGAGGTCGGATTTGTCGAGGTGCGCTTGGATGCGCTTGGTTCGGACCCGGCTCGGCTCAAAGCGGCACTCCACTCCCTTCACGTCCCCGTGCTCCTCACTGCCCGCCATCCCACGGAGGGAGGAGCCCAGCGGCTTTCGGCTGCAGAGCGGCGCTCGCTTTTGCAGGCATTTTTGTTTAAAGCTGGCGCGGTGGATGTGGAGCTGCGATCCATCGCTTCGATGTCCGCCGTCCTCGAAAACGCCCGCCGTGGCAAAATCAAGCGCGTCATCTCCTTCCACGACTTTCGAGGCACACCGGGGCTGCCACGGCTCCGGGAGATCGTGCGGCGCAGTGTCCGCGCCGGTGCGGACATCGTGAAGGTCGCCACGCATCTGCGCGGTGCGAATGACTTGGCGGTCCTTCTCCTTTTGCAGAGTGCTGCCAAGACGCCATTGGCCACCATGGGCATGGGACCGCTGGGCAAAGTTTCCCGTCTCGTCCTTGCCGCTGCCGGCTCGCGCCTCAACTATGGCTACCTCGACAAACCGCAGGTGAGCGGTCAGTGGCCTGCGTTGAAGTTAGTCGAACGTCTTGAGGAGGTTTTGCCATGACAACAGCTTGGAAAAATATCGCGCAGTCGGGTGAACTTGATGCCGACCAAATCCGCGGAGTTACGCGTTGGCTGCTCGACGAGTCGGTGCCGGCGGAAGACAAGGCCGACTTCCTCGGCGCGTTTCACCAGCGCGGCGAGACCCCCACGGAGGTTGTCGCCTTGGCCGATACGATCCTTGGACACGCCGTGCCTTTCGACGTCCCTGCCGACTTGCGTCCGATCCTCGACGTGTGCGGAACAGGAGGCGACAAACTTGGACTCTTCAATGTCTCGACCGCCGTGATGTTTGTCTCGGCCGGGGCGGGAGCAAGGCTGGTCAAACACGGTAACCGCGGCATCACTTCGAAAAGCGGCGGCGCCGATGTGCTCGAAGCTCTCGGGGTGCCCGTCGATCTTTCGGTGCCGCGCTTGCATGACATGCTGGGGGAGGCAGGTGCCGTATTTCTCTTTGCGCCGTGTTTCCATCCCGCGTTCAAAGCCGTGGCGCCTGCGCGGAAATTGCTCGCGGAGCGCGGACAGCCCTCCGTCTTCAACATGCTCGGGCCGTTGCTCAACCCTGCGCGTCCGGAGTCGCAACTGACGGGGGTGTTCAGCGAAGCTCTGGTTTCGCTCTATGCCGACGTGTTGCCCGGACTGGGACGGCAAAGCGCCTGGATCGTGCACGGCAAAGCCGGCGAGTCCGGTGTGATGGACGAAATCTCCACGTTGGGACCGACTGTCGTGGCCAAGGTGACGCCGAACGGCGCAAAGCGGGAGACCTTGCTCCCTGCGGATCTTGGTGTGCCCGCGGCCGAGTTGGACGAGTTGCGGGGCGGGGATGCGGCGGCTAACGCCCAACTCCTGCTCGACATTCTAAGCGGAGAGCGTCGCGGTGCTGCGCGTGATATCGTGGTGGTCAATGCCGCGGCAGCGATCATTGTTGCGGGGCTGACTGCGGATTGGGCGGAAGCCAAAGAACGCGCCGCAACCTCGATCGATAGCGGTGCAGCGGAGCAAGTCTTGCAACGCATGCGTCGGGTGGCGGGGACCGCTTAATCCTCCTCCGCCTCGGCGGCGTTCATGATCTTCACCCAAATGGGCAAGGCGAGCGTGGCGCCGTAGCCGCGGTCGACGATGCGCTTCGGTTGGTCGAAGCCCACCCAGACCCCGCAGGTTGTTTCCGCGTCCCATCCGATGAACCACGCATCTTTGTAGTCGTTGGTCGTCCCGGTTTTGCCGGCTGCTTCGCCGCGGTAGCCGAAGGCGGCGGCTACTTGCCCTGTGCCGCGGGTCATGGCTTCGCGCAGCACGGCGGCGGTCAAGCGTGCAACGTTCGAAGGGAGGATGCGCCGGATCGAGCCTCGGTAACGGTAGAGCATGCGTCCCTGCGGATCTTCGACCCGTTCGAGAAGGTGAGGGGTGGGTGAGACGCCGTCGTTGGCCAGCGCCGCGTAGGCCGTGGTGAGGGCGCGCAGTGTGCCGCTGAATGAACCGAGAAAAATGGACGGATATTTCGGAACGTCGGTCCCGATTTCGGCGGCGAGGATGTTTTCGCGCACGCGCTCGATACCGGCAATGGCGCCGATGCGCACGCTCATCGTGTTGCGGGAGAGGATGAGTCCGTCCTTGGCCGGGAGCACGCCGCGGTAGGTGTCATCGCTGTTCGACGGATTGTAGTTGCCGTAGGCCTTGGGCAGTTCGCCCGGGCGCAGACGGTCGTCGCTGATCGGCGCATTCGGATCGAGTCCCGCGGCGAAGGCCGAGGCGTAGACGAAGGGTTTGACCGATGACCCGATTTGCCGCTCGGCAAAGTAAGCGCGGTTGAACTTGCTGGTGGTGTAGTCGCGTCCGCCGACCAGCACGCGAATTCCGCCGCTGTGGTTGTCGACCGCCATGGCCGAGGCTTGCAGGTAGGGCGTGCCGCCGCGGCTTTGCGGGTCGACAAATGTGGTGTCGGCTTTTTTCTCGTGAGGATAGCCGGCACGCGCCTCGACCTCGGCAAGTTGCTCTTCCACCGCGGCGACCGCAGCCCGCTGCATGTTGCCGTCGAGCGTGGTGTAGATCTTCAGTCCGGCTCCGTCGAGGACGTCCTGCGGGAGAACGCGCTCGAGTTCGCGCCAGAGCAACTCCATGGCCCAGTCCTCCTGCGGGGGCGCGGGCTTTTCCGCGGCGAGCATGAGCGGTTCGGCTTGGGCCTCGACGCGTTCCCGCGGGGAGATGAAGCCATGGTCTTCCATCTGGCGCAGGACGATATTCCGTTGCTCGAGCGCACCGTCCGGATCGCGGAAGGGCGAGAGGCGGTTGGGGCTGCGGATGAGGCCGGCGAGGAGAGCGGACTCGGAGAGCGTGAGATCGGCGGCCGGTTTGCCGAAGTAGGCTTGGGCCGCTGTTTCGATGCCGAAAAGCCCGGCGCCGAAATAGATGCGGTTCATGTAATGGGTGAGGATTTCGTCTTTCGAGAGCACGGCTTCCATACGCACGGCGAGCGCGGCCTCGAGGACTTTGCGGTGCATGTTCTGCCCGCCGAGTGGAAAACTGTTGCGGGCCAATTGCTGCGTGAGCGTGCTGCCGCCTTGGCGGACGCCGCCCGCCAGCAGGTTGGTCACGGCGGCCCGGGCCACGCCGATGGGATCGACGCCGAAGTGCTCCAAGAATCTCGAGTCCTCGCGGGCAATGACGGCGCGGATGAACCACGGACTGACTTTGTCCAGCGGGACGGTCCGGCGGTTCTCGCCGGAGAGGCGGGTGTAAATTTGCCCGTTGCGATCGATGACCAGCGAGCTTTCCGGAATGCGTCCGACCTCGCGTAAGTCGAAGGTCCACGCCCAAGCGATGTAAAAGGCGCCGATCAGTCCCCAGAGCAACAGGCAGGCGAGAATGAGGCGCCCGAGCTTGCGGGTCCGGCGTCGACGGACGCGTCGGCGTTTGGCCCGCGGCCGGAGGAGGCTGATGCGGTGCGCAGCCGGATGGCGGGAGGCGGGCTTCTTCCTCGGCATGGGACGGGCGGAGTTTATCACTGAAAGTCGCGGCGTCCCCAAAAAATACGCTTTTCTCCGGCAGGTCGGCCGGACAGCTTGGGCGCGCTATGACTGACGCAATCCACCAAAAATCACCCGGCTGGACTTTGTTCCAGGGAATCCTCCTCATCGTGCTCGGCGCATTGGCCATCGCCTTTCCGCTCTTCGGCACGATCGTGGTCGAGCAACTCTTCGCCGCGCTCCTGCTCATCGCGGGCGGCTACGCACTGGCCGCATCCCTCGGCCGCAAAGAGTCCGGCACCGCGTCCCGTGTTGTTTCGGGATTGTGGGCCGTGCTGACGCTCGTCACGGGGCTCCTCCTCATGTTCCAGATTGGCGCGGGAATTCTCACCCTCACCATCTTGCTCGCTGCTTACTTCGCGGCGCAGGGGATCGTGACGATCATCGCCGCCTTCAAATTCAGCGGCACGGGCACCATGTGGCTCATGCTCTTGAGCGGCATTGTCTCGCTCGTGCTGGCGTGGATGATCTTCAGCGGTTTCCCGGGCTCGGCCGCATGGCTGCTCGGGCTCCTCTTCGGGATCAACCTCATCTTCACCGGCTTCTACTTCCTCTCGATGTCCTCGACGCTGCGCGCGCAGAACGCCTGAGGCCGAAGCCAGAGCTATTCACGGGACCCCGCGGAGCGATCCGCGGGGTTCTTATTTGTGGAAGGGCCAGACGAGCGGGATGATGATCATCGCGCCGACGAAGTAGACGAAGTTGAGCGGAAGGCCGATGCGGAAGAAGTCCATGAAGCGATAGCCGCCCGCCGAGTAGACGTAGGTGTTCGTTTGGTAGCCGATCGGGGTGGCAAAGCTCGCGCTGGCCGCAATGGTGATGGCAATGGCGAACGGCCGCGGGTCGAGTCCGAGCTCGGCAGCCAGCCCCAAGGCAATCGGCATCATCAAGACAACCGTGGCATTGTTCGAGAGCACCTCGGTGATCGCCGAGGTGAGGACAAAAATAATGGCCAAGAGGAGCAGCGGCTTCCACGCTTGGGGAACGAAGTCCGTGGCCCAAGTCGCGAGGTTGCCCGCGATGTAGGACGCGGTGCCCGTGGTTTCCAGCGCCACGCCGAGCCCGAGCGTGCTGTAAATAAGGAAAAGCAGCCCCCAGTCGACCGAGGCATAAGCCTGCCGCGGTTTCATCGTGCCCGTCAGCATGAGAAAGACACAGCCGACAATCGCCGCGACCGCGATGGGCACGATTTCGAGCGAGGCGACGAGGATCACGGCCGCCATGGTGGCGAGGACGAGGGGAGTGCGCGCGCGTTGAGCCGTGGTCGGAACCCGCGGACGGTCGAGGAGCAAAAGTTCGTTTGTTCCCTTGAGCTGGCCGATGGACGCCTCCTCGCCGAGCAGAAGGAGCGTGTCTCCCGGTTGGAGAGCCACGGTCTCGAAGCCGCGGCTCAAGTTGGTCCCGCGGCGGTGGATGGCCAGCACGATGAGTCCAAAGCGCTGACGGAAGTTGAGGTCGCGCAAACTGCGTCCCGCCAACTCGGAGAGCGGTCCGACGATGGCTTCGGCCAAATGTCCTTCGTGCGCGATCATCTGGCGGCCCGAAGCGGTTTGCTCCACATCCAGACGGATATCTTGACGGGCCAAAACGTCGGCCACGGCGCCGGGAGCGGCAGCGATGACCAGCCGGTCGCCGGCGCGCAACCGCAAGGTGTCGAGCGGCTCGAAGAGAGGTTGGTGTTCGCGGGCAACTTCCAAGACGCGCACGCCGGTGCGCGGTCCGAGGCCTGCTTCGAGGAGGGTCTTGCCGACGGCGATGGAGCCCTCCGCCACGGTTCCCTCGACCACGTATTCGGAAAATCCGCCCTCGCTTAGATCTTGAGCCAAAGTTTTGCGGTGTGGCAGAAGCTTCGGCGCGAAGAGAACGACAAAAGCCGTGCCGACAAAAAGAAGGGGCAGGCCGACATAGGCCGTTTCGAACATGCCGAAAGGTTTGAATCCTGCATCCTCGACCAAGCCGCTGGCCAGAATGTTGGTGCTGGTTCCGACCAGCGTGCAGGTGCCGCCGAAGATGGCCGCATAGGACAGCGGAATGAGAAACATCGAGGCGGAAACTCCCGCGCGATTGGCCAGATGGATGGCGATGGGCAGTCCGACCACGACCACCGGCGTGTTGTTGATGAAGGCCGAGATGACCGCCGTGGCGAGCATCATGACCAGGAGCAGCCCGCGCGGCCCGAGACCCGAGATGTCCTCCATCGCATTGAGTGCCCGGCTAATCGCGCCGGTTCTTTCCAAGGCATTGCTCAAGACAAACATCGCAGCCACCGTGATGGGCGCCGGGTTGGCGAAAACGGCGAGCAGCTCCCGAGCGGCGGGAAACGATGTGGCGAAAGGCAGCTGCGACAAGACGAGCAGCGCCGCGAAGACGGTGAGCCCGGTCAAATCGGTCGGCCAACGCTCGCGCAGGAATTGCACCAGCGCGAACGCCACCAGCATGAGCACGACGGCAATTTCCCAAGTCATGACCGCGCGGAAGATGACCCGATCGGCGCGAGGAGGCCAGCGGGAAAACCGCGCTTTGGCCTTGCGGGCGGGGGGACGATGGCGGAGGGTCCGCCGCGTGAAATGGTCGTTTCAGCTGGCGCGCATCGCGGGCATCGACGTGCGCATCCACGCCACGTTTTTTCTCCTGCTGGCTTGGTTCGGGGTGGTCTACTTCCTCGAGGGTGGCTACGGCGCGATGATCATCGGCCTGTCGTTCATCATCTTGCTCTTTGTCTGCGTGATCCTGCACGAATTCGGCCACGCTCTGGCCGCGCGGGCCTACGGGATCAACACTCCGGACATCACCCTTCTGCCCATTGGTGGCATTGCCCGCTTGGAGCGCATGCCGGAGAAGCCTTGGCAGGAGCTGGTCGTGGCCCTCGCCGGACCGGCGGTCAATGTGGTCATCGCCTTCGGTCTTTACATCGTGATCGGACGCTTTTTCGGGCTCGGCGACCTGCAGGAATTGGCCGAGGGGCGGGGGAATCTCCTCACGCAGCTTCTGGCCATCAATGTCATCCTCGTCGTTTTCAATCTTTTGCCCGCCTTTCCCATGGACGGCGGACGCGTTTTGCGGGCCCTGTTGGCCATGCGTCTCACACACGCGCGAGCCACTCGTGTTGCGGCCACGGTCGGTCAGATTGTCGCCGTCCTTTTCGGATTGCTCGGTTTGTTCGGGGGCAACCCGTTCCTTCTTTTTATCGCCGTGTTCGTCTTCTTCGGCGCCCGGGCCGAGGCCAATTTTGCCACATTCAAGGAGACGGCGGAGGGCACGCATGTTGCCGCTGTCATGCATCCGATGGGACCGGTGCTCATGTCGGGAATGACTGTCTCCGATGCAGTGCAGGCGGCCATGCAGGGGCATGAAGGAGTCTTGCCTGTGGCCGACCATTCGCTGCGCCTCCTGGGAATTATCCCCGCCGACACTTTGGCCCGCGCGCTGCGCTGGGACCCGTCGGCCAAAATCGACCAAATGGTGCGCCACGATTACGCCGCCATCATTTCCGATGCCTCGCTCTCGCAAGCCGTGGCCGTGATGCGCGAAACAGCGCAGGAGGTTTTTCCCGTGGTCAATGCCGGAGGACAGTTGGTCGGCATGCTCAAGCGGGAGGACGTCGAGCGCGCCTTCGGCAGCGCTGCTTGAGCCTCGGGCGTTTCGGGTTGCCACCGCGAACAGGGCATCCTTTAATTTTCTCCAGAGCCCCCGGAACCGTGCTGGTCACGGCGCGGGGCTCTCATTGTTATGATTTCCGGATTCCCCGAACTGACCGCGGCCGAAGCCGCAGCCCTGATCAAGAACGATGAAAACATCGGATTCGGCGGTTTCACCCCCGCGGGATCACCCAAAGCGGTCTCGCGGGAAATCGCCCGCCGGGCCATCGAGGAGCACGAGGCGGGGCGGCCGTTTTCGGTCGGAGTGATCACCGGGGCGAGCACGGGGCCTTCGCTCGACGGAGTGCTCGCGGCGAGCGATGCGATCAAGTTCCGCACGCCCTACCAAAGCGACCCGGAACTGCGCAAACGCATCAACACGGGCAAGACGCAGTTTTTCGACATGCATCTCTCGCAGTTGCCGCAAGCCGTGCGCTACGGGTTTCTCGGCGAGCTCGACTGGGCCATTGTCGAGGTGTGCGACATCAAGCCCAACGGCGAAGTCGTCCTGACCAGCAGCGTGGGGGCCTCGCCGACGTTTTTGCACAAAGCAAAGCGGGTCATTCTCGAACTGAACAAACGCCATCCAGCGGCTCTGCGCGGGTTCCACGACATTTACGAGCCGGACGATCCGCCGACGCGCACCCATATCCCGATCTACCATCCATCCGACCGCATTGGCACGGAAACCGTGATGATCGACCCCGCCAAGATCGCCGGTGTGGTTGCCACCGACCTTGACGACGAGGTGAGTGCCTTCGATGAGCCGAACGAGGTGACGAAGAAAATCGGCGAAAACGTGGCCAATTTCCTCGCCGGCGAATTGCGCGCCGGTCGCATCGCGCCGGACTTCCTGCCCATCCAAAGCGGTGTCGGCAATGTGGCCAACGCCGTCCTCTTCGCCATGGGCGGACACCCCGACATTCCGGCCTTTAGCATGTATACCGAGGTGATCCAGGACTCGGTCATCGCCCTCATGCGTCAGGGCCGCATCAAATTCGCCAGCGGTTCCTCGCTGACCATCAGCCCGGAGGTGATGCGCGGGCTTTACCAAGACCTCGAGTCTTTCCGCGGACGACTCCTGCTCCGCCCGCAGGAAATCTCCAACCATCCGGAAGTCGTGCGGCGCCTCGGCATCATCTCGGTCAATACCGCGCTCGAACTCGACCTCTACGGCAATGTGAACAGCACGCACGTCATGGGTCGGCAGATGATGAACGGCATCGGCGGATCCGGCGACTTCACGCGGAATGCCTACATTTCCATCTTCACGTGTCCGTCCTGCGTCAAAGGAGGCAAAATCAGCCCGATCGTCCCCATGGTTTCGCATTTGGACCACAGCGAGCACAGCGTGCAGGTCGTGGTCACCGAACACGGCGTGGCCGACCTCCGCGGCAAATCGCCGCACGAGCGCGCGGAACTCATCATCGAATGCGCGCACCCCGAATACCGTCCGCTCCTCCGCCGTTATCTCGCACTCGGCGGAGCGGCCCACACGCCGCAGAGTTTCGAAAACGCCTACGCGTTCCATCGCGCGTTCCTCGGCGAGGGCGACATGCGCAAGGCGCAGATCCCCGGGGCCTGACCGCCACGCGGCCGACACGAAAAAAGTTTCCGGGGCGGGGGCCTTTTGTTTGCCTCGTCCGCACCGGGCGGGTTAACTTTTCGCGTTTTTGTTATGGCGAACTCCTTGCAAGCCAATTTGAACCTGCCCGACGGCCGCACGGTCGCCTTGCCGGTCGTGGTCGGCACCGAGCAAGAGCACGCCATCGACGTGCGGACGCTCCGCGACCAGACGGGCTACATCACTTACGACGACGGTTACGCGAACACCGGCTCGTGCAGCAGCAACATTACCTTCATCGACGGCGAGAAGGGGATCCTGCGCCACCGCGGCTACCGCATCGAGGATCTGGCCAATGACTCCATCTTCCTCGAGACGGCCTACCTGATCATCTACGGGGAACTGCCGTCCTCGAAACAGCTTTCCAAATTCCGCGGCCGCATTTCCTCCAGCGCCTCGGTGCACGAAGGCATGCGCCATTTTTTCGAGGGCTTCCCGGACAGTTCTCATCCCATGGCCATCCTCTCGGCCATGCTCAATTCCCTCGGCTGCTACTACCCGGAGATGACCTCCCACCGGAAGCAACTCGACGAGGAGCACTTCGATTGGGCCGCGGCGTTGCTCATTTCCAAAGTCCGCACTTTGGCCGCCATGTCTTACCGCACCAAACGCGGACTGCCGTTCGTCTATCCGCGCTGGGACCTGCGCTACGCGGCAAACTTCCTGCACATGATGTTTTCCGAGCCCTACCGGGACTACAACCCGAAGCCGGAAGTGACCGACGCGCTTGATCTCATTCTCCTCCTTCACGCTGACCACGAGCAGAATTGTAGCACGTCCACCGTGCGCATGGTCGCCTCGAGCGGGGCCAATCTTTTCGCCAGTGTCTCGGCCGGCGTCAGCGCCCTGTGGGGACCGCTCCACGGTGGAGCCAATGCCGCGGTCATCGAAATGCTCGAGGAGATCAGCGCCTCCGGTGACGACGGACGCAAGGCGATCGAGGCCGCGAAAAAGGGCGAACGCCGTCTCATGGGCTTCGGTCACCGCGTTTACAAGAACTACGATCCGCGCGCCCGCATCCTCGGCGAGGCGGCCAAGCGTGTCCTTACTTCCATGGGGATCCAGGACCCGTTGCTCGACATCGCCCAGCACTTGGAACAAGCCGCCTTGAGCGACGACTATTTTGTTTCCCGCAAGCTGTATCCCAACGTGGACTTCTACAGCGGCATCATCCTGCGGGCCATCGGTATCCCGGTGGACATGTTCCCGGTGATGTTCGCCATCGGCCGCATGCCCGGTTGGATCGCCAACTGGCGCGAAATCGCCTCCACGCCGAAAATGAAAATCCACCGCCCGCGCCAAGTCTACACCGGTGCGACCGAGAGGGATTACGTGCCGATCGAGGAGCGCGCGGAGTAAACCCCGCCTCCGGTTAGTCTCTCGCCGCGCGGGGTTCTTTGAGGATCCAATCCTCTTCCGCAATGACAAACTGAAGCTTGCCGCGGTGCGTGGCGAACTCACCGACGAATTCAAGTCTTCCGTTCTTGGGGTAAGAACGCAGCTTTTGCCGCAGGTCGTCATCGTGCGAGTGCAGGAGGTATTCTTTCCCGCTGACTTCCACCGAGAGGGGACGCAGAGAGGCAATCTTCCCGCGCACTCGGAAGAGCTGGCCGATGTGGGTGGCGGGGTCTTTGCCGAAGGCGGACTCGAAGGACGGAACGTCGTCTGTGTCCAGCGAGCTGAAGCCAACCTCGATGAGTTCGGTCGGGGCGTCGTCCTCGCGCCCGGGCTTGGACAGATCCAAGCGCTGCGCAGTGTCGTCCTCCTCCACGGTGCGGAAGCGCGCGGCGATCGGAAAGTGGTCACTGGTCCCGGCCCCCGCGCCGAAATTGGTCCAGCGGCGGGGCAGATCGAGAATACCTACCGTATTGAAATCATCGATGATTACTACCTCGAATGATCCATCGACGTATTGGACGCCGTTGTGGTCGTAGAGACCGGGCGTGATCATATTCTGCATGAGTGTGCCCCATTTTCCGTCGTAGCTGTCCGAGTAGCGTTTCTCGGCGGGCAGTTCATGCCAAAGATTATAGAGCGAGAAGCCGGTCGCTGCGGCTGTGGTCGCCTCGTCGCCTTGGGACCCGAGCACGTCGTTGAGGCCGGTTTTGCCGAGATGCGGGTTGGCTTTTGTCTGGTTGTATTGGCTGTTGAAGTCGCCGGCGATGAGGACGTCGGCCGACGGGTCCGCGGCAAGAATGGCATCCAGTCGCTCGCGCAAGGTCTGTGCGTTGAGTCTCCGGGTCTGTTCGGCGTTGATATCGCTGGCACGCGACTTCCAGTGGTTGACGAACACGACAAGAGGATGCCCCTCGATATCGAGAGTCACTTCAAGGATGTCACGGGCATCCGGCGCGGAATGACTCTTCACGTCCCTGACGGGAAACTTGCTGAACACCGCATTTTTGTGTGCCTTGCGGTGAACCGAACGGTCGTCGGTATCGAGAACCTCAAGGTCCGGCGTGTCTTTCCCGATGGCTACTTCGTAGCCTGTCATGCCCTCGTCATGGAGATACTTGAGCAGGAACGCTTCGACGGGCAGTCCCCGGATGTCGTCATCCAGTTTTGTGGTCAGCATCTGCTCGACGGTCAGGCTCTTGTATTTTTCAAGGAACGCCGCATGGTCTGAGACAGTCGAGTCGGGGGTGAAGTCCATCTCGAATTCGTTGAAGGCGATAATTTCCGGTCCGGTGCCGTCGTTGAAGGTCTTGAGGACGCGGCCGATGTTCTGCAGTTTGACCAGCAGCTTGGCCGGCGAGTAGGCATCGTCCTCGCCCGTTTCTTTGTAGTCGTCGAACGCGGCTTTGCCATCGGCGTCGAAAAGGTTCTCCACGTTGTAGGTCACCACGCTGAATTCACGCGCGGAAGCAGGGAGGAGGAGGACGGCGGAAAGCAGTGCCGCCCGAAAGGCTGACTTCATCCCACGAAGGATCCTTCGTATCCGCCACCTAGAAAATAAAAATCCCGCCCCGCGCAAGCACGGGACGGGATGGCGGGAGGGAAATCCC
>CAZJGQ010000015.1:0-25646 GCA_964545425.1 uncultured Chthoniobacter sp.
CGAGGGCGAGGGCGAAGGCCGCGTAGCTCAGCGTGATGGTGAGCACGTGCACGGTAAGCCAGAAGTTGTCGCGCAGCACGGGGACGAGCGGATCAAGCCGCGCGGGCATGGCCACTGGCAGACTGCGGACGAGGAGCAAGCAAAGGAAACTGACCGGCAACGCGCTCAAGAGCATGAGGCGGTTGCGATAGACAGCGTAGAAGATAAGTCCGAAGAGCACCGTGCCCATGGCAACCCAGACGACGGACTCATACATATTGGTCACCGGGGCGCGCTCGGAAATGAGCACGCGCAGAAACAGGCCATAGATGATGAAGGCGAGCGAGGCGGCACTCAGGGCCACGCCGCCGCGGAGCAGCCAATGACGCGGTCCGTGGCGTGCGCCGGCGAGGAGAAGCAATGACGCGGGGATGAGCAACCACATCGCGGTGTCGAAGGGCTTGAGGCGGTTGTAGAAATTCTCGCGATTGACCACGTTGACCGGCGGATAAACCTCGGGATTGAGTGCGCGGAGATCGTCGACGAGGCGTTGTGCCGCGGCATCGAACTTGGCGTTGTCACCCTCGCGTCCGGCCACGTTGAGGTTGCGCAGGTCCTGCAAAATCGGCGCGGCTTTTTCCGGCGGATAAGCGGCGGCGAGTTGGTCGATGGAGAGCCACGGCGCGCCTTCGGGACTACCGGGGGGCGGGGGCGCGATGAGAAACGCCGTGGTCGCGCCGAGGGCGTCGAAGAGTTGGAGGCGTCCGAGCACGGTTTGCGCTTCGGTGTTGAGACGCGGGACGGGCTCGCCGGCTTGGCGCAAGGCGGCGGCTTCTTGGGAGAGCGAGGCCAGACCGGTGGCGGCGGCGAGCTCTTTGCGGGTGAAACGTTTGCGCGAGGGGTCGAGGCCGAGTTGTTCGACCAGCGGACGATAGGAGATGAGGATCATCGGTTCCGCGCTCCAATCGCGCGTGGCGAAGAGTTTGGAGAAAGCAAAGGCGCTGCCGTTGAAGGTTTCGCCGTCGGTCGTGCGCACGGGGTCGCGTCCGGAAATTTTGACCAAGACTTCGTGCCCGAAGGTGCCGATCGGTTTGCGTCGGCCGGAATCCTGCACGGCGAGGTATTCCCACGGTCCGATGTCTGCCGCGGGCGGGGCGGCGGGAAGAGCCGCCGAGGTGGCGAGGAGAATGGCGAGGATGAGTTTCATGAGACCAAGGATGGTGTGCGGTCGGCTGGGCCAGCCGACCCTACCGGAGTATTGTCAACGGCCGTCGCCGGGGACGGCGACGCTACAGAGGATGCTGGCCGGCGGAAGATGAACATAGTGACGAGGCCGGCGCAGAGGATAAGCGAACCGACCCATTTGCCGAGCCAACCCGGATCGCGGAGGATTTGCACCGAGCTTTGCGAGAGGTCGTTGGGGTTCCACGAGGCTTGCGAAATTTTGTAGGTCAGTCCGGTGAGGGAACGCCACAGCGCCTGCGGGTAGTTGGCTGGTTGGTTCATCGAGCACGAGCCGGTGCCGTCGACTTGGCCGTCGGGCAAAACCATGGCGAGATCGCTGCGGAAAGAAGCGGGCTCCTCGGTGCCTTCGTTGCGTTCGACGGTGAAATCTTCCAGCACGAGTCCGAAAGGCAGGTCGGCGACTTCCCAGCCGTAGGCGACTTCGAGCGGGAAGGTTCCGGTCGGAAGGCTGACCCGCCATCCGGCACCGACCCATTGCTCGACCGTGCGGTCAGCTTTGCTCGCGCGAACCAGGATGCCGTCGAGGAGAGCTTGGCCTGGCGGGATGGGCTCGCCCTTGGGCAAGGGGTTGAAGCGGAAGCCGGTTTGCGCGGTAGGCAGGATTTCGCGCACTTCGATCGTCCAATCGTTCCACCCGGTGATGACCGGCTGATCGGCGGCGAGCGGGGCGGAGGAAACTTGGCGTCCGCCGGCAAAGAGCTCGAGATTCAAAGTGCCGTCGGGCTGCGCGACGAAGACGGCACGGTTGGCTGCGCCGGTGGACGGGGCAGGTGCATCGGGCGTGGCGAGGTCGACGGTGATCAGACCGAGGTCGAGGCGGTTGTGGTTGCGATCTCCGGCCAGCAACCATTGCTCGACCGTTTGGTTCATCGCTTTGGTTTGCAGGCGGACGAGGACGGCGGGCGTTCCGCTCGGGGCGGTGGTCGGTTGGAAATTGGCGATGAGGCGCGGCGAGTCGGCGACCGCTTGCAGCTTCCATCCACCGGGTGTGGTCCAAAGATCGAGCGGACGTCCTTCGCGGACGCGCAGCGGCTGGCGTCCGAGTTCGATCATCACGGCGCGTTGCGCGTCGGGATCGCGCACCGTGATTTGGCGGGTCTGCAGGACGAGTTTGTTGTCCGGCGGGGAGTCCTTGAAAAGTGTCATAGTCCCCTCGATGCCCCAGATTTGTCCGACGACAGCGCCGATCATGACGACAATGATGCCGAGGTGGGTGAGGAGGAATCCCGTGTGGTATTTTTTCCACGGCCAGCGCATGAAGGCGCTGCAGGTCAGGTTGGCGCCGAGGAAGAGAAGCCAAAGGTGGAACCACGGGGCTTCGTAGATCCACGTGCGTGCGGTGTCGGCGTCGAATTTCGACTCGGCGAGCGTGCCGACGATGCTCATGACAATGAGCACACTCAGCAAAATGACGGCCAACCGCAGCGAAGCGAGGAACCGGAAGACCGGATCGCGTTTCCAAGCATACCGCGGCGGGCGCGAAGGGCCGGCACCGGAAGGCATCATGAAGAGAGATACGCTAAATTGGCGCTTCCCGGAGTCAAGGAAGGCCGGAAATCCTTTGGTCGAGCCGGCGTGACACGCCCACCAAGCGCAGGGGATGTCCCTGAGCGTTCCGCTCGATAAAGACGCTTGACCGGATCCGGCGTCTCTCGCCGGTCCGCGGGACGGTGATGCTGAAATCGTAGGTCAGGCTCGTTTTTTCAACCGGGAGAGCTGCCAGGGTCTGCACGATAATCAGGTAATCATCACCAGCCGCTTCTTTCCACGCGGCGAAAAGTTTTTCCGGATCGGTTATCGAGGGGTCGATGCCGTGGATCTCGTAGTTGACCGCGTTCCAGTTCAATGCGCCGACCCCGAAAACGTGTTCGAATATCCCGAAGTTTCCGCCTTCGAGCGCGGCGGCGAGGCGCTCGTTGGCATCGCGCATTTCGCGTTCTTCTTCCATTTCCGAAGTCACGTCGCGGTTGATGCCGAGCACGCGGTTGGCGCGGCCGTTTTCGTCGCGGAGGATGACGTAGGTCGAGAGGATGTCGTGGATCGTGCCGTCCGGCCATTTCGCGCGGATGCGATCTTGTCCGCTCGTGCCGCCCGCGGCGATAAGGCGGCGGAGTTCGTAGGTGAGGCGCTCTTGTTCTTCCTCGCTGTGAACTTTGCCCCAGACTTCCTGCGGGTCGGTCGCTTCGGGATAGCCGAAGATGGCGAATGATTGGCGGTCCCAGTGCAGTGTGTCCTCAATCGGATCCCAGTCCCAAATGCCGATCTCGGCCACCTCCTGCGCGATGCGCAGGCGCTCGTTGGTCTCCAGCAAGTCGCGGCGCGTTTGCTGGATCGCGGTGATGTCGGTTACGGCGCCGAGAAGTGCCTGCGGCTCGCCATTCTCGTCCAACAGCGGAGCGACGCTGACCAAGGCATCGAAGAGAGATCCGTCCTTCCGGCAAAACACGAGTTGGAATCCCTCCTTGGGTCCTTGTCCCCCAAGTGCCGAAGCCAATGCGGCCCTGATGGCTTCCCGGTTTTCCTCGGGCCAGTAAGGTTCGGCCGGAGGTATGGCCTTGATCAGCTCCTGCTCCGTGAATCCGACCATCGCGGTGAAAGCGGGGTTGGCGCTGAGTGTCTTTCCTGACATGTCCCGGACGACAATGCCCACAGCAAGCGATTGCTCGATGGCTTCGCGCAGGCGCAGTTCGCGTTTGGTGGCCGCCTCGGCATCGCGCAATGCGGTGATGTCGCGCAGGGTGCAAGTGAGTTGGTCGAGCAGTTTGGTTTTCGGATCGGCGGTGACCTCGGCGCGGCTCTGCAGGACGCGGATCGAACCGTCGGGCTGCACGGCGCGGAATTCGCATTCGAAAGGATCGCCGTTTTCGCGGGCGCGCTGGAACAAGTGCCGCAAGGGCTCGCGGTCGTCGGGGACAACGGCCTGGATCAGTCGATCGAGCGTGGCGGCCGAGTCCTCGCGTTCGATCCCGAGGAGGCGGAAGGTTTCGTCGGTCCATGCCATGCGGTCCTCGGAGAAGTTCCACGTCAGACTTCCGGTGCGGGCCAGCGATTGCATCTGATCGAAGGCGAGACGGAGGCGTTCGATCTGGTCGCGCAGGTTTTGCTCCTCGGTGACGTCGAGACCGAAGGAGAGAATTTCTTTCACGTCGCCTTGCTCATCGAAGAGCGCGCGGTCGCGCCAACGCGTCCAACGGATTTTGCCGTCCGGGAGAAACACGCGGTGGGTCTCGGTGTTGGTCGGATGCCGCGGGGTGAGTTTCTGCAATCCGTTGACCACCTCGGTGCGGTCGGCCGGGGGGATGAGGTCGAGGTAGTTGGTGCCGGTCAATTCCTCCTGCGACCGTCCGAACATGCGCGCGTAGGCGGCATTGACCTCGAGCAGGGTTCCGTCTGCCGTGCCGAGGCAGGCAGCTTCGGTGTGTTCATCGAGCAGGCGCTGACGACGCTCGGCCTCGCTTTGCGTCCGATCGGCCGCTTCGCCGATGGCAACCTCGAGATCCTGCAGCGCGCCGCGCGACCCAGGCTCGGCTCGCGGCGGGAGGCCGAATCTCGCGCGCACGTTGGCGGCGAGGGCGCGGAGTTGGCGGTTCGAGGGACCCAACGCCGAGAGCCATGCGGTGAGAACGAGGAGTATTCCGCCGATCATGGCCGCCGCGGCCACGGCTTGCAGGATGCCGAGGGCCCAGAGCGTGGTGTCGCTCCATCGCTCGAAGCGGATGACGCCGGCGGGCTGTCCGTCGGCGCCGTGAAAAACTTCCCACGCTTCGACATGCGAGCCCGGCGTGATGTAGCGCGGGCTGCGTCCGGCCGGCATTTGCTCGAGCGGCAATATTTGCGGATTGGTCAGCCCGAGTTGGCGGATTTTCTCGAGCGTGACTTCGGGATGGACGCCATTGGCGGCATCGGACTCGAGCAGGAGGCGCGCGAACGAGGTGTAGAGGCTCAGGCGGTTGAGGTCGCGCTCGCGGGCCTGCGGCAGGATGACCTGCTGGGCGAGCCACAACCCGGCGAGGAGGAAAACGCCCAAGAGCACCAAGGGCAGCGCCCGCAAATTCCACGGACGCGCCGGCGCTGACGCGACCTCGGGCTGGTCTCGGCGGGCGGACACGGACGACTTGAAAGTGTCGGAGCGCGGCGCGCTTGGCAAGTGCGCGACCCGGTCAGGAGCGCAGGCGGACGAGGGCGTGATGGCCGAGGGCGATGAGAATGAGGGAGATCACGATCGCGGCGAAGGCGGTGCGGAAGAAGGCTTCGCGGGCCAGCCTCACGTGGCCGGCTTCGCTCGTGACTTCGATTTGCGCCACATCGCCGTCGATGCCGGGCAGGGATTGGGTCACGACCACTTGCGCGGCCGTTTCACGGGAGCGCGGACCGGACGGAATGACTTCCACCTCGGGTGGAATGAGTGTGGCTTGAATACCGCGCTTTTTCGCTTCGAGGCTGAAATGTCCGTCGGTGAGGAGGCGGAGGAAGACGAGTTGTCCGGCAGACGGCGGAGCGAGGTCGTTGCCGTGCACCGGGGCGGTGCCGCCGAGCATGACGATGTTGCGGAAGGCAACCGGCGCGGCGTCCGCTTGGCCCGAGGAAATGCTCCGTGCGCGCAGCGCGGCGGTGGCGTCGGTCACGCATTGCGGGGTGCATTCGGCAAAGCGGGCTTCGTCTTCGAAAAGATAGTCGACGAGTTGGCCGTTTGTATCGAAGAGCGCGACGCCGTGCAGTCCGAGGTTGCGCAGGGCGGCAGGGGTGAAGTTTTCTTCGCGGAAAGCGGTAGTGGGACTGAGAGCGTGGCTCTCCAACGCGTCCCAGTTGGCCCAATCCAGCGCGGTGGCGCGCAGATGTGCCAAGTGGTCGGAGATCATGGCTTGGCAAACCACGGCATCGTCGACCGCAGCATCGGTCTCGAGCCGTTGCGCGGCGGGAACGAAGAAAAACCAGACGGCCCATGTCACCGCACCGGCTGCCGCAGCGACGAGCGTGACGAGCAAAACAAAAATCCGGCGGGAGTCGCGCTCTTCGGCTTCGCGCACCTCCACGGATGGGGGGAATTCCGTGTGCATGGGGGGAGGTTACTTTTTTGATAAAACCAAGTTCTTGGACTCAGTGGCAAGCTTCTCTTTAACAGGGTGAAGCCCGGTTGGCAGGGGCGCGGGGCTGTGTCAGATTCGCCTTATGGACCCGGATACCGTCCTCATCACCGGCGCCAGTCGCGGCATCGGACTGGCTCTGGCCACCGAGCTGGCCAAACACGGTTGGCGCGTGCTGGCCGGGGCGCGCCATCCGGCGGCGGCTCACGCCTTGCAGACGGCGGCGCGGGCGGCATCGCCCGGATCGATCGACATTTTGTCCCTCGACGTCCGGCACGACGCCAGCGTGCAAGCGGCCGAGGAAGAAGCAGCGGCCAAAGTCCGGGCCATCGATGTCTTGGTCAACAACGCGGGCGTTTTTCCCGAGGAGGGGAGCGAACCTCTCGAGCAGCTGCCGCTCGATTGTTTCGAAGAAGCTTTCGCCGTGAACGTGGTCGGCGTGGCGCGGGTCACACGCGTCTTTCTTCCACTCCTCACCCGTTCCTCGCATCCTCGCGTGGTCAACATCAGTTCGTTGGCCGGATCGATCGCGGCCAAGGAGGATTCGCGCAATTATTGCTACAGCGCCTCGAAAGCCGCGTTGAACATGCTGACCCGCGCCATGGCCGCCGAGTTGCGTCCGCGCGGTGTCACCGTCGTCGCGGTCACGCCCGGCTGGGTGAAGACGGAAATGGGCGGCCCGCAGGCGCCGCTCTCGGTGGAGGAATCGGCCGCCAGCCTCGCCGCGACGATCGACCGCATTTCACACCACGACGCCGGGCATTTCCTCGACCGCGAGGGGCGCCAAGGCGTGGCCGCGTGGTAATTTCGTCTGGCGCGGACGCAGGCCCGAACGCATCCTCTCCGGTCCGATGAGTGAAGTGAACAACCTGACCGCTGTGCGTTTGGAAAAGCGCGCCGAATTCCTGTCCCGCGGCGGACAACCCTACGGCACGGCCTTTCCGGTGACCGGCGATGTCGGCGACGTGCGTGCCGCTTTCGCCGAGGGTAAAAAGGTCGCCGCCGCCGGCCGCGTCACCGCCCGCCGCGACATGGGCAAGAGTCACTTCCTCGACATCAGCGACCACAGCGGACGCATGCAGGTTTACCTGCAGGACAAAGCGCTCGGCGAAGAGGGGGTCAAAACCTACGAACTGCTCGATATCGGCGACTTCATCGGCGTGGAGGGCGAGTGCTTCACGACAAAGACCGGCGAGCCTTCGATCAAGGCCGAGAAATTCGTCCTGCTCTCCAAGTCGCTCCATCCATTGCCCGAAAAATGGCACGGATTGCAGGACGTCGAGGCGCGGCACCGTCAGCGTTACCTCGATCTGATTTCCAACGAGCACGCGCGCGACATTTTCCGCAAACGTTTCGCCATCATCCGCGAAATCCGAGCTTTCTTCGAGGAGCGCGGATTTCTCGAAGTCGAGACGCCCATGATGCAAGCCGTGGCGGGCGGCGCGGCGGCCACGCCCTTCGAGACGCATCACAATGCACTCGGTCTGGACCTCTACCTGCGCATCGCGCCGGAGTTGTATTTGAAGCGCCTGCTGGTCGGCGGCTTTACCAAAGTTTTCGAACTCAACCGCAACTTCCGCAACGAAGGCGTCTCCCGCCGCCACAATCCCGAGTTCACCATGCTCGAGGCCTATTGGGCCTATGCCGACTTCGAGATGATGGCCGAGCTGGTCGAAGACCTCGTCTGCCGCGTGGCCGAGCGCGTGTGCGGCGGCCTCAAGATCGAACACAAAGATGCCGAGGGAACCGTCACCCGCGTGATCAACCTGCAACGCCCCTGGCGCCGCGCGCGCTACCGCGATCTGGTTGAGGAAGCCGAACCCGGATGGTTCGCCCGCGATGTCTCCGGCCGCCGCAACCGCGCGGTCGAGCTCGGTCTCGACATCTCGCACTGCGTCGAGGACTACGAAGTCACGCAGCACATCTTCGAGAAACTCGTTGAAGAGAAGACCATCGACCCGTGCTTCGTCACGCATTGTCCGAAAGAACTGATCCCGCTGGCCAAGACCAATCCCGACGATCCCGCCGTGCTCGACGTCTTCGAACTGGTCATGAACGGCCAGGAAATCGCCCCGGGTTATTCCGAGTTGAATGATCCCGTCGTGCAGCGCGAGCGCCTGGTCGAACAAAGCGGCGGCGAGCAGCACAAGATCGACGAGGAATTTTTGCATGCGCTTGAATACGGCATGCCCCCGGCCGGCGGCATGGGCATGGGTATCGATCGCCTCGTCATGCTCCTCACCGGAGCCGATTCCATCCGTGAGGTCATTTTGTTCCCGCATTTGAAGCCGCGCGCCGACGCGTGACTTCGCTTCCATGAACGCGGGCAGCGTTTATCCGCCCGGCGCGCTGAACGTCAACGGCTTCAGCTTTTTCAACGCGGTCTCTTTCCAGATCGTGCTCGGTGCGCCGGTGATCCTCTACGCCAAGTCGCTGGGCGCATCTTCTTTCGTGTTGGGGACGATCGCGGCGCTGACTCCACTGCTTAACATTCTGCAACTCCTCGCTGCCCGGTTTCTCCATCGCGTCGGCTACAAGCGCTTCGTGCTGGCGGGGTGGGGGGCACGCACCTTTTTCACGCTCTGCATCGCCGTTTTGCCGCTCTGGCCGGGATTGACCACGGCTTCGCGTTTGTGGCTACTCATCGGCGCATTGTTCTGCTTCAACCTGCTGCGCGGTCTTTCCGCCGGAGCGTGGTTGCCGTGGTTCACGGCGTTGTTGCCCGAGAAGGTGCGTGGACGTTTTCTTTCACGCGACAATGCCTTCATGCATCTCGGGTGCCTCGCCGCGCTATTGCTGTCCGCGTGGGTCATGACCGGAACCGTCGAGGCGGGGGAATACGCCGCGGTGTTCGGTCTCGCGCTGGTTTCCGCACTGGTGAGCTTGTGGTTTGTCCGCCGGATCCCCGATGCAGAGTCACCGGAGGATCGCTTGCGATCCGGAACGCCCGTGCCGTGGGGTGCGATGCTGCGTTACCCGCCTTTCGCCCGGTTGCTTTGGTTCACCACCATTTATATGACAGTGATCGGAAGCCTCGGGGTCTTTACCGTGGAGTATTTGGTGGTCCGGGAAAAGTTCGCGGAGTCCATGATCCTCGTCCTGAGCGCCTGGTCGTTCGCGGGTGCCTTGGCTGGCTTGGCCATCACGGCACCGCGACTCGATGCCACGGGAAGCAAGCCGTGGTTGCGTCATGGTTTGGTTGCCATGGCTCTGGTCATTGCCGGTTGGTTTTTTCTCGCCTCCGGCCTTTTGCCCGGGTGGCCGGTGCTCGTCGGAGCCCTGAACTTTTTCGGCGGCTTGGCCGGAGCGATCTTCGGCGTGGCCAACACGCGGATCACCATGGGCAGCGTGCCGGTCATGGGACGCAACCACTTCTTCGCGCTCTTCACCGTGGTATCCGGAATCGGCTTGGGTGGGGCACCCATGGTATGGGGAGCCATACTCGATACGCTGGGAACACTAGATGTTGTGGTCGGACCTGCCGCATTGGATCGCTATTCGATTTACTTCGCCGCTCTCGCCTTGCTCGCGTGTTCCGCGCTGCGTTTGGTGCGGGGATTGCATGAAGGAGCAGCCGTCGAGACGTTGCCTCCGATGGCGGCGGAAGCGCGACCCGTTGCGCCGGTGGAATGAACGCGGCGCATCGTCGGCGGTTATTCACATTCTTTGCAGACACGACGTCTCTCTTTTGTTCTACTGATGGGCCGGTCTCGTTCCTGTCCCGCCCGTCATGTTGCGCCACTTCGTCATAATCGCCTCCGCGCTATGCTTCGCGCAGCCCGTCCTCGAGGCGCAGAATATTTTCCGTCCGTCCCAAGGCGGACAGATGTCCGCCGCCCCCGGAGTTTCTTCCCCGATCAACCAAGGCATGGATGGCGGCCCGATCATGTCGATGAGAAACCAGGAGGGCGGCCGCTACAACATGCGCGTCGGTCCGGTGCAGATGAACTTCAACGCCGGCATGGGCGTGGCCTACAACTCGAACGTCAATGCCTCGCGCAACGACCCGCAAGGCGACTTCTATCTCACCCCGCGCGTCGGCGTGGCCATCTATTGGCCGTTTTCCAAAGTGAACAACTTCAGTTTGGACCTCACCACGGGGTACAATTACTACCTGACGCGCACCGACCTCAACCGCCAGCAGTTCTACCTCTCACCGGGCAGCCAGATCGCCTTCAATATTTTCGTCAGCGACGTCCGCATCACCCTTTACACGCGCCCGTCCATCACCACGAACCCCGCCTTCGACCCCACGGTCAGCGACAACGGGGGAAATTACAACATCGCCTCCAACACCGCGGGCATCAATGTCGCGTGGGATCTCAACGACATCCTCTTCAACGTCGGCGTGGTCAATTCGCTCAATTACTCCCTGACGAGCGACTACGGGAACCAAAACAACACGGGCAACCAGATCTACGCCAACGGCTCCTTCATGGTTCAACCTTACCTGCGTCTCGGCCTGCAGGGCTCGGTCTCCACCATTTACTACTTCGAGGGATCCTCGCAGGGCGCCAACTCTCTCAACAACGGCATCAGCTACATGCTCGGCCCCTTCGCCACGGGCAATCTCACGCGTTACACCTTGTGGGCGGCGGGCGCGGGTTGGCAGATCTCCGATTTCAACGAAAACAACAACCCGCTCAACACCGGCAACGCCAGCAACCCCTACTTCTATTTCTCCATCTCCAACGAGCTGAACCAGTATTTCACCCACAGTTTCAACGCCAGCTTCGAGACCGCCCCCAGTTATCAGTCGAATTTTGTGCAACTGTTCAGCTTGAGCTATAATTTCTCATGGATCCTCATCCGCAACTGGTCGCTCGGCGGCAGCGTCTTCTACAACAACGGCTCGGAGTCGCCCGGACCGAATTCCCAAGACTTCAATCAAGCCGGCTTCAACCTCAGTCTCGGCTACCAATTGACAAAAAACTGGTTTGCCAATGTCTACTACAGCTTTATAGGTAGGGGGTCCACGGTTCCTGTTGACCAATACAACCAACAAATCCTCGGCGTTAACCTCAATTACGCTTTCTAACCACTGGGCCTCATGAACTTGCGCCACACAGTTTCCGCCCTCGGCCGGATAGTCGCAGCACTTGTGCTTACCGCGACCCCACTCCTGGCCCAGCCGCTTCCGGCCGTAGCCCGGCCCACTGATGCGGCTGCGGTCCCGGTTGCCCTGCCGGCCACACCTGCCTCTTCCTCTTCGGTGCCGACCGGCATTTCCAGCACGGCCACGGTTTCCGCCACTGTTTCCATGGACGTCCTCGATGACACCCGCCGGCTCGGCATCGGCGACGCCATCAACCTGCGCATTGTGGAAGACGGCGACCCGCCGGTCACCTTGCAGGTTAAAGACTCCGGCGACCTCGAGGTTCCCTACGTCGGCCGCGTCCGCGCCGCCGGCCTCACTCCGCGCAGCTTGGCTTACTCGATCAAGACCGAGCTCGAACGCGATTACTACCACAACGCCACGGTCATTATCGGGCTCGACACCGCCCGCCAGCAATCGGCCGGACTTTTCTACATCACCGGCATGGTCAATAGTCCCGGTCCGCAGGAGATCCCCACCTACGAGACGCTCACCGTGAGCAAAGCCATTCTCCGCGCCGGCGGTTTTTCCAATTTCGCCAACCAGCGCAAAGTCAAACTGACCCGCGCCGGACCGGGCGGCAGCACCGAGACGAGTATCATCGATGTGAAGCAGATCATCGAAAAAGGACGGCTCGACCTTGATATCGAGATCCGCCCGAACGATTTTATCGTCGTTCCCGAACGCCTCATCAACTTCTAGGCCGCCATGCCCCTTTCCCACGAATCCACCACGCTGGCCGGAGCGCAGCAGCACGAGCGCGCCGAGATCCTGCAGCTCACCTTCCAGCGCTACAAATACATGCTGCAGAACTGGTGGTGGATCCCGCTCCTCACCACCGCCGTCGGACTCGGTCTGCAGGCCTGGATGGTCCTGAGCGCTCCGCCCAAATACCAATCAAGCGGACGCCTCATGGTCTCCGGCAAAATCGCCCTGCCCGAAGGTGCGGTCTACAGCGAGGAAGCGGCCAACTTCTTCGGCACCCAGCTCGAGCTCCTGCAGAGCGGCGAGGTGGCCCGCCGGGCCGACGCGCGCGTCATGGCGCTCAATCCCAACCTCGAAAAAGTTCCGGTCAACCTCTACGCCAGCATCCTGCCCAAGACCTCCATCTTCCAAGTCACCGCGCAAGGCCTCCAGCCGCAGCAAACGAAGGCCTACCTCGACGCCGTGATGGATGAATACATCGCCTACCGCCGGTCCATGCGTTCCGACAAATCGGACGTCACCCTCAGCGCCATCACCGACCAAGTCGTCGATCTCGAGAAAGACCTGCGCAAAGCCGAGGAGCAGCTCTTCGATTGGCAGAAGGAAAACAACCTCGTCTTCCTGCAGGAGGAGGGGAACAGCGCCGGGGTTTACCTCGCGCAGCTCAACCGCCAGCTGGCCGACCTCCGCACCGAATACCAGCTGCTCGAAACACTTTCCCTCGAGCAGAACCTCGAACGCCAAGGTCAGCTCGACAGCGTGGTCGATGCCAACAAGGAAGGCATCAGCGCGATTATGCGCGGCTTCGGACCCGCCGCCGAATACCTCAAAGCCCGCCAGGAGCTGCAGCTTCTCCGTGCGCAATACGTCGAGATGGGGATCAATCTCAAGCCGCGCCATCCGAAAATGGCCGAGCTCGCCCAGCGCATTGGTCTTCAGGAACGCCTCATGGAGATCTTCCAGGGCCAGACCGCGGAGCAGTTCACCTCGCAGATGGAATCCCTCCGCGTGCGCATCCAGAACACCGAAGCCGGCATCAAGGAGTGGGAAGTCAAAGCCCTCGACCTCAGCCGCCGCCTCGGTGAATTCGAGCGGCTCAAGGGCGAAGTCGAGCGCCGCAAAGGACTCTACGAACGCCTCCTCGCCAGCGTGCAGAGCGTGGACGTCAACCGCAACATCGACCAGGACACCATCAGCGTCATGGAATACGGCACCCAGCCTTCCGTGGTGCGCCCCGACCTCGGCCGCGCGCTCCTCATGGGCGGTCTCGGCGGCTTCGCCGTCGGTCTCGGCATCCTGCTCCTCATCGGCAAGCTCGACGACCGTTACATTTCGGTCTCCGAGCTCGAGGCCCACTCCGAACTCGACGTGGTCGGACTCATCCCGCGCCTCAAGGCCTCCGAAATGCAGGTCCTCGAGGAGAACGACAAACGCCACATCCTCGTCGAATCTTTCCGCAACATCCGCTCGAGCATGCTCTTCATGCCCGAGGGCAGCTACAATCCGAAGAGCTTCCTCATCAGCAGCGCCATTCCGGGCGAGGGGAAATCCACTCTCGCCATGGACTTGGCCGTCACCATGGCTCTGGCCGGATCCAAAACGCTGCTCGTCGACGGCGACTTGCGTCGTGGCCGCCTGAACCGTCACTTCGCCGCCAAGAGCGAACCGGGCCTCGCCGAAGTGCTCAAGGAAATGTCGCCGCTCGACGACACCATCGTCGAAACACCCGTGCCCAATCTCCAATTCATGCCGCGTGGCAAAGCGATGGCCGCCGGCACCGAGCCGCTCCCCGGCGCGAAATTCAGCAAGCTGATCAACACCCTGCACGACAAGTTCGACTATGTCATCCTCGACAGCTGCCCGGTTCTCGCCGCCGACGATTCCAGCGCCATGGCCCCGCTGTGCGACGCCGTGTTCTTCGTTGTCCGCGCCCGCTTCACCTCCGCCCGCCTCTTTATCCGCTCGCTCAAACTGCTCGCCGTGCGCGGCGTCATGGTCCGCGGCCTCATCTACAACTGCGCCGAAATGGGCAGCAGCGACTACCCGTATTACCAATACAAGGAATACCACCGCGCCGCCACCGCCCCTGCCGCGCCCGCGGCAAAAACTTGATCCGCCGCGCGCCCCGCGTAGTATCGCCCTTCCGCGCCAAAGGCTAGGTAGCTCAGTTGGCAGAGCAGAGGACTGAAAATCCTCGTGTCGGGGGTTCGATTCCCTCCCTAGCCACCTCCTCCGATCATGGTCGACTTGCCGGGCGGCGCGCCGAAAATGCCGCGTGTGTGAGGGCGATGCCCCGGGAGGCCGTCGCAGGCGATTTGCCCGCTCGCCGACGCGGGCGAGATCCGCCGCTGGTCCTTGCTTGATGCGTGTCGTCGGGCTTCTTACCTGCGGCGCCGGAACCGCCACCATGCCGCGGCGCCTGCGGCAACGCCGAGCAAGGCAACGGTTGAGGGTTCGGGAACAACCACGTCCCCCGAGAAACCCAGAGGTGTATCCAGGCCGGCTTGCCCGAGCGGGTCGATGGCCTGGTAGGCATAGAGCCGCAGCGTCAGATTCGAAACGTTGACGAAAGCGGGCCCGCTTAAGGAGAGGATATTGCCGGCGAACGTTTCGGTCGATGCAGTTCCCGGGAGGGTGAGAACGCCGCCGCTCAGGTTGATCGACGGATTGAGCGAGGTGAAATTCGTGATGGCTGCGGCAAAGCCGTCGAGGCTCGAGCGCCATTGGAATTGGCGCGGCCCGGCAGAGCTGCGACGCAGCGCGAATTGCAGGTCAAGTGACTCGAAACGGGCGAACGGTATGCCCGGCATCGCCTGCGCGGTCAGCGAGAATTCGAAGTATTTGGCGGTGTCCAAAGAACTGGTGGACCACTGGGAGGCCATGAAGCGACCGGCCGAGGAGGACGAGTCAACGCCGATTTTCGTCAACTGGCTCTCCAGGGAGAAAGTGTCCTCGGAGATGTTGTTGGTGAGACTGGAGGCGTTGGTTTGACCAGCAAAACTCATGGCGCCCGAATAGGCGTTGGTGACCGGTGGCGCTGCCCGGACGGCGGACAGCATCTGTGCCGCGGCGACCAGAATTATCCATTTGTGAAGGCGGCACATTTTCGCGTTTTCGGGGGGGCTTTCGACCAACCTTTGGTCGCGGTCAAGGTATTAATCTTCATGTCCCGCTTCGTCAAAAAAAATGTCGGAAAAAAATACTACGTGAGTATCAAAAAAGTCTTTTGCCGGCGGGGATCATGCCTACGATGGCTCTGTCCCCATGAGTCCCTCCGGTCGTCACAGCAGTTCCAATGGAGATGCACAGCGCGGCAATGGGAGGAACGTTTTGCTGGGGGGTGGCATCCTCGTCGTGCTCGTGATGGCGGTGGCGTTCGTGGTTCTGTCCCGTCCTGCCGCGAACACTGATGAGCCGGCGCCTTCCCCCGCAATGCAAACAGCCGTTGTTCCGGCAAAACCGACTTTGCAAGTCGTGGCGCAGCCGGAGCAGTCCGTCTCCGGCCGCCGCGTGCAACCGTCTCCCGTTGTTCTCGTGTCGGACGAAAAAGGGCGCCCGGTGAGCGGGGTCACCGTTTCGGTCCGTTCGGTGCCCGAGGCTTTTGTCGACGGCAGCGTGACCGAAGCAATCACCGGCCCCGAGGGGCGCGCGGTGTTCGATGCTTTGACTATCGGGAAATCAGGCTCCTATTCATTTTTCTTTTCCGCGGCAGGATTTCCGGCGGCGGAGAGTGCAAGGTTTGTTGTCCGGTTCGGTGCGCCGCGCGTCTTGACCGTGGTACGCGAACCGCAAAGCGGACCGGTTGGTTCTCCTGTCCCTGGTGATCCGGCTGTGCGTATCACAGACTTGGCAGGCAACCCCGTCCCGCGTGTCAATGTCGACGTCGCTCTTGATGGCGCCGGTTTGGGTGCCACCCTCGCCACGGTGCCCACCGACTCCGAGGGAATTGCCGCTTTTCCGGATCTTGTCCTTCCCGATCCGGGCACCGACTACCGCCTCAAGTTCAATGCCCGTGCCGCCGGGATCAATGACGCGCTGTCCACCGCTTTCAGTCTGACCAACAGCTGACCCATGCTCTCACCCCGCTATGCCTGCCAGAACCCCCAACCGCCTCCGCAAACCCAAGAAAGAAAGCCGCTGAGCCGGCTCGTTTTACCATGAAAAGTGCCACCACCTTCCCCGCTGCCCGCTATATCTCCCGAGCATGCGTCTTCGCGTTGCTCGCTCTCTGGCCGGCCTTGGCCGCCGCGCAGACGCCGTTTGCCATGACTGTCGTGACCCAGCCCGAAGCCACCGTGGCGGGGCAGAGCATCGGACCTGTTCCCCAAGTTCGCGTTACCGACAGCCTCGGCGCTCCTGTTACCGGGACTGTCATCGACGTCTTCCCGAACAAGAACTCCTTTGCGGCCGGCACCACCTCCTTTGCCACGACGGACAGCGACGGCGTCGCCGCGTTTCCGGGCCTTGTCATCAATCAGGCGGCCAGCGGTTACCAGCTTGTTTTCCTGGCTCGAACCGCGCCCGGAGTGAGGGCGTCTTCCAGCACCTTCACCATCCGGCCGGCCGCTGCGTCGAAAGCTGTCGTCACAAACCAGCCGGCGCAATCCACATACGGGGCTCCCGTGGCCGGGAGTCCGAGTGTCACTCTCTACGATGCTTTTGACAATCCGACCCAAACACCCGTCAACATCACGGCTTCGCTTGTCGGCGGGGCATTCACCGCCGGCAGCACGGTGACCGTTGCCACAGGGGTGGACGGCAAGGCCACATTCCCGAACCTGATTCCGGACGCGGCGGGTTCCTACACCATCAAGTTCACCCCAGCTTCGGCTGTGCCTGCGGTGACCTCCTCCTCGTTCGATGTCAGCAAGCTCGAACTGACCATCGGCGGAAGCTTTGCCGCCAACAACAAAGTCTACGACGGCACCACGGTGGCGACGATCGGCACGAACAATTTGGACCTCGACGGAGTGGTCGGCACGGACAATGTCAACATCGCTCGTATCGACGCCACTTTTGCCCAGGCGAATGCCGGAACGGGGATCGTGGTCAGCCTCTCCAATCCCGTGCTGGGTGGAAGCGACGCGGGGAACTACACGGTCACCGCCGCAGGAGCACCCACCGACCAAGCCGATATCACCAAGGCGCCGTTGACCATCGTTGTAATGGCCGGCCAGACATTCGCCGTGGACGACAAGGTTTACAACGGCACGACCGGCGCCACGATCGTGGATCCGGCCAGCTCGCTCGGTCTCGACGGCGTGGTAGGTTCGGAAGACGTGACCCTGGATGCGGTGGCGAACTTCGCCCAAGCTGGCGTGGGCACGGATATCGCGGTCAATCTCAGCGCCTCCACCATCGGCGGCACGGCCAACCTCGCCAACTACAGCTTCAGCACCGCGGGCGCGCCCGAGACCACGGCCGACATCACCAAGGCGCCGCTGACCATCGGCGGAAGCTTCACCGCCAACAACAAGGTTTACGACGGCACCACGACTGCGACCATCAAAACGGACAGCCTTGTGCTGGCCGGCGTGGTCGGCACCGAGGATGTCACGTTGAATCCGGTGGCGAATTTTGCCACGGCCAACGCCGGTGACGGCATCGAAGTCAGCCTCGCCGGTTCCACCCTCGGGGGCACAGCCGACCTCGGCAACTACGAGCTCATCACCGCGGGTGCGCCCGTCACGACCGCCGACATCACGGAGAAGGAATTGACCATCAGCGGAAGTTTCTCGGTCAACAACAAGACCTACGACGGCACCACCGCGGCCACCTTCAAGACCGACACTCTGGAGCTCGTCGGCGTGGTCGGCACCGAGGATGTCACGCTGAATCCGGTGGCTGACTTTGCCCAAGCCGACCCCGGCACCAATATCGGCGTTAATCTCGCCAACTCTAGCCTCGAGGGCGCCGCGGACGTGGTCCGGAACTATGTCCTGCTCACCGCTACTCCGACCTCCACGGCGAACATCACGGCGAAAAGTCTGACTATTTCCGTCGCTCCATCCAAAACTTTCGACGTTGCAGACAAGCCTTACGACGGCACGACCTCCGCCACCATCGTGGATCCCTCCGCCTTGGTCCTCAACGGGGTGGTTGATGGGGATGAGGTCATCCCCCAATGGGTTGCCACGTTCTCACAGGCCAACGTTGGCACCAACCTTCTCGTCACGCTGGTCAACTCCACCCTCGGCGGCGCGGACGCGGCCGGTTACTCGCTGTCCTTCATCGGTGCCCCCACCGCCCGCGCCGACATCAGCCCGAAAGAATTGACCATCAGCGGCGGCTTCACCGCCAACAACAAGGTCTACGACGGCAACACCGACGCGACCTTCAAGTCCGACAACCTCCAGCTTGTCGGCGTGGTGGGCACCGACAACGTCACGCTCTCCGGCAAGGCGATCGACTTTCAAACCGCCAGCGCGGGGACCGGCAAGACCGTCGAGTTGACCGCCGCGACACTGGCGGGAACGGCCAAAGACAACTACGAGCTGCCCGACCCGCTCGGCGCTCCGACGGCGACAGCCGATATCGAGCAGAAAGAATTGACCATCGGCGGAAGTTTCCAGGCGGATGACAAGCCCTACGACGGGAACACCGATGCGACGTTCAAGACCGGCGAGGACAAGCTGGCACCCGAAGGAGTGGTGGGCGATGACGATGTCACGCTCGTCGACCGGGAGATCGAATTCGAGACGCCCGATGCCGGCACCGACAAGACCGTCAAGGTGAAGTCGGTGGCGCTGGGCGGGACGGCCAAAGACAATTACAAACTGCCCGATCCGCTCGGCGGTCCGACCGCGAAGGCTGCCATCACGCCCTTGAAGCTGACCATCGGGGGAACCTTCGAGGCGGAGGACAAGGCCTATGACGGCAACAAGGACGCCACCATCGTCGAACCGAACACGCTGGTTCTTGACGGGACCATTATCGCCGGGGACGAAGGAGAAGTAACCCTCCAAGCCAAGGCCGAATTCGACACGGCAAATGTCGGCATCGACAAACCGGTCAACCTGGCTGCTTCGACTCTCGCCGGAGCCAAGGCCGGGAATTACGAACTGGACACCGCAGGCGCACCCGAGGCCAAGGCCGATATCACCAAGGTGCCGCTGACCATCAAAATCGGAGCTTCCTCCGTCGAAGCCGGCCAGACAGTGGAGGATTTGGATCCAACACCGTCGATCAACATGGTTGGTCTGGTCGGTGAGGACAGCGAGGCGGACATCACCGATGAACCGGTGGTTTACACCTCGGAAGTTTTGCCGGACGAAACCGCCGCCGGCAAATACCCCGGCGACTTGGGCGTTGAGCCGAACGGCCCCAAGGCGGGGAACTACTCCATTACGCAGGAAAAAGGCGAGCTGACCATCACGGCGGCGGCGCCCGACAAAATCTCCATCACCGCCCAACCGAGCGAAACCACCGCCGGACAGATTCTCGAGGGTGCGTCCGTGGCCGATCCGGCAGTCGCCCAGAGTCCGACTGTCAAGGTCACCGACCAATTCGGCAACGCGGTGAGCGGCTACGTTGTCTCCGTTGGTTTGAACCAAAACGAGTTCGCCAGCGGCAGCCAAGAGCAAACCACCGGTAGCGACGGCACGGCGACCTTCGGCAATCTGGTCATCGAGAAATCCTACGCTTTCTACGAATTGGAATTCTCCGGAGCCGGCGACCTTTCGGCGACTTCAGCCCAGTTCGCCATCATTGCCGCGGCCCCGCGCAAGATCGCCATCCTCGAGCAGCCGGGCGATGCGGAGGCGGGCGCCGATCTCAGTCCGTCCCCGTCCGTCCAGTTGCAGGACCAATACGGCAACGCCATCCTCATGGGTGGCAACCAGATCGACGTCGAACTGGTGCCCGCCGCAGCCCTCTTCGGGACGACGTCCAGGGAGACGAGCGTTCCCGATGGCCAAGCCGTCTTTGCCGGGCTTTCCGTCCGTCAGGCCGGGACCTACAAGTTGAAATTCTCCTCCACGGCCGCTTTGGTTTCCTCGGCGGAGTCTGAGGACTTCGTGGTCAAGCCGGAGGCCTCTTCGGCCAGCATCAGTATGGTCCAGCAGCCAACCAACACGGTGGCTGGCGTGGCCATCGCTCCCGCACCCGCTGTTTTTGTGCAGGACCGCTTCAACAACCCGATCTCCGGATACGACATCACGGCAAAGCTGGAGGGAGGCGACTTTGCCGCCGCTGTCCCGCCCGTGGCGACAGGCGCCAATGGCCAAGCGAGCTTCGCCAGCCTCGTGATCAACACGGCGAAAGCAGGCTACACCATCACCTTCTCCTTCGCCGAGCCGGGCTCCACGCCGAGCATTTCCTCGGACCAGTTCGACGTCACCCATGCCGGACTGGCCACGTTCGTCTTCGGCACGGTGGACAACCAGACCGCCGGCGTGAGCTTCAATCTTGCCATCACGGCCGAGGATGAGTTCGGCAACACCGTCACATCCTTCACCGAGAGTGTGGACCTCTCGCTCGACAAAAACACCTTTGCCGCCGGCGGAGGCGCCACGCCAGCTTTCGTCAATGGCGTGCTCGCCTCGCACGCGGTGACGATCAATTCCGCCGCCGCGGACTACGTCATTACCGCGACCGCGGATGCCATCGACGGCGATTCCAACGCCTTTGATGTCAGCCCGGCTGCCGCCGCCAGCATCACCTTGGCCGCTCCGTCACCCGCCAGCGTCGTGGCGGGGCAAACGAGCGGCAACTTCACCCTCACGGTGAAGGACGCCTTCGACAACACGGCCCCGGTCAACGGAGAGACCACGTTCACGCTGACCACCAGCGAGGAATCCGCCACCGCGACCTTCAGCCCGGCCAGTCTGGTGCTGGCCAACGGAGCCACCGGTGGAACATTCACCTACGCCAACACCAAAGTGGGCACCGGGGCGCATGAATTGACCGCGACCGGTTCCTCCGGCGATGCGGGATTGGCCGGCAAGACGGCCAAGGCCGGCATCACGGTCACCGCGGCCGCCGCGAACAAGCTTGCCATCGTGACCCAGCCTTCGGGCAATGCTCAGGCAGGCAAGGTGTTCGGCCAACAGCCGGTCGTGCGCGTGCTCGACCAATACGGCAACAACGTCCTGCAGTCCGGCATCGCCGTCTCCGCTGCGATCAGCCCGGGCCAAAGCGGAACTCTGCTCGGGACGACGCCCGTCGATACCGACGCCGACGGTAAGGCCGCCTTCACCAACTTGGGTATCGGAGGCGTCGCCGGACCGCGGACGATCGTCTTCTCCGCGGACAGCCTGACCGGCATGACCTCCGCGAGCATCGAGGTCTCGCCCGGCGATGCGGCGAAACTCACCATGGTTACCGAGCCCACGGAGACGCGGGTGAACAATTTCATCGCCCCGGCTCCCTCGGTGGAACTGACCGATGCCTACGGAAACGTCCTCGCCGACCAGACCGTGCAGGTGGCGCTTGTGCCCGGCACGGAAGGTTCCTTCACCGCCGACAGCACGACGAGTGTCGCCACCGACGCAGGGGGACTGGCCGTCTTCAGCAAGCTGAAAATCGACAAGTCCTTCACCTACCAGCTGCAATTCAGCGTGGGAACGGTCACCGTTCTCTCGGGTCAGTTCTTCGTCAACGGCGGCACGCCGACGGAAGTGCAGATGGTCCAACAGCCCCCCAATGGCACGGCCGGCGTTGCCCTTTCCCCTGCGCCTTCGGTGAAAGTCGTCGATGAATTCGGCAACGCGGTCAGGAACATCCGTGTGGCCGTGAGCTTGAATGGTGGCAGCTTTGCCGCTGGCACACTTGAAGGCCGCACCGGAACGGACGGCATGGTCCGCTTCAACGACCTCGTGATCGACAAGGCCAAGACCGGCTACTCGCTGACTTTCCGCACCTTCGTGGCCGGTGAGCCGAACGTGACGTCGGCGCCGTTCGACATCGAAGCCGACTACAGCACGGCGGTCATGACCGTAGCCACGCAGCCCGGCGCGACGGTAGCGGGCCAAGCTGTCGCGGGACCTCCCGCAGTCAGCGTGAAAGACGGCAAAGGCAACAACGTCGCCGACAAGGACGTGACCGTCACCTTGAACACGGGTTCCTTCGCCGGGGGGTCCACCAAGGTCAAGACCAACGCTTCCGGTGTGGCCACCTTCGGCGATCTCATCGTCAACAAGGCGGGCAGTTACACCCTGACCTTCCGTCTGGATGGCTACACCGCCCAAGTCGAGTCCGCGGCATTCACCGTCGCCCCGGCCGCGGCCGCCAACCTGGTCATCGTCACCGAGCCGTCCGCCACCGCCTCGGCCGGAGTCGCTTTCGTCCGGCAACCGGCTGTCCAAGTGCAGGACATATTCGGCAACAATGTGAGTTCGTCGGGCAGGCTCGTCACCGCGTCGGTGGCGACCGGCGAGGGAGCCCTTGAGGGGGCGCTCACAGCCACGACGGACGCCAACGGACAAGCCACCTTCACCGATCTGCGCATTGACGGTGTGACCGGCCTGCGCACGCTCGGCTTCGCCACCGGGGGCTTGACCTCCGCCGTCTCGCAACCCGTCGATGTGGGCGCTGGCGCGGCCAGCAGCCTGTCAATCACCGATCAACCCATCGCGGCTACGGCGGGTCAGGCTATACTCAGCTTCGGCGATGCCTCATTGGCTGTTCGGGCGACGGATGCCTTCGGCAACAACGTACAAGGGGTCAGCATCACTCCGGAGCCCAACGGGTTCTTCTTTGCCGGACCCGGAACTCCCGCCGTCACCGATTCCGGCGGCGTGGCCACCTTTGCCACGCTATCCACTACCGAGGCCGGCCTGGACTACACCATCACCTTCAAGGCCGGGGATCTCTCCGTGGAATCCGCGGAGTTCAACGTGGATGCGGCTACCCCGGCTGCGATCAGCGTCCTGCAGCAACCGCTCAGCGGCGTGGTGGGCACACCGCTCAGCCCGGCGCCCAAGGTGCAACTGATCGATGCTTACGGCAACCCGAACACTTCCGCGCCCGGCTATCTCATCGGCGTGGTCATCAATCCGGGATCTTTCACCGGTGAAAGCGTGGTGTCGGTGCGCACCACGGACGACGGGACGGCCACCTTCGAGGACCTCGTGCCTGCCGGGGCAGCGACCGGGGCCGTGTTGAGCTTCAACATCGGCAGTGCCTTGCCGTCGGGCAGTTCTGCGCCCTTCGACATCTTGGGCAGCGCCGATCCGTCCACGGTGGTAACGGTCCTCCTCGAGGGCTCACAAGCTGACCTTCTTGCCGGCGCGACACGGACCCTGACGGCCAAGTTGCTCAATGCCCAAGGCCAACCGGTCAGTTCCGGCGCGGCCGCCACGGGATCGGTGACTTTTGCGGCCAAGGATGGCACCGGAGGCACCTTGGAGGGATTGGGAACGGTGTCCGCGGTCGGTGGCATTGCCGTTCTGGAGGTCACCGGCGGCCTGCCCGGCGAGGTCAGCGTCTCTGCCGGCTACGAGAGCCTCGAGAGCGCACCGTTGGACTTCACTGTCATCGGGCTGGAGGTCCGCATCATCCGGTTCTCTGCCGCCGAGGCCGCCCCTGCGGTCGCCAGCGAGCCTGAACTCGGCGTCAAGACCGCCTCTTCCGCCGTGGAGACTTATCCGGCTTACGAACTCACCTTTGAGGTGACTGCCGGAGCGGCCTATGAGGTCCAGTTCCGCCAGACTATGGATGCCGAGTGGCAGACCGTCCTTTCCGGCCAGGCCGACGCCGCGGAACTGACCGTCGAACTGCCCGTCAGTCCGGCCCAACGGGAAGGCTTCTGGCGCGTGCGTGCCGCCTTGCCAAACGCCGGACCTTCCGGGAATTGAGCCGTCGCAACCGGGGGATGCCGCCATACGGCATCCTCCGGAAGCACCGGGGCCGCGGTTCGTGGTGCGTGCCGTGTCGTTGTCTTTCGCTTGATTCTCCTGCTCGCCGGAAGGCTGCCAACCGGCTATTCACGCGCCATGAATCCCCAAGCGCCCCTCGAAAAGAAAGATCACTGGCGATTGGTTGCGCTGATGGTCGCTGTGCAATTGCTCGACGTTGCCGTAACGAACAAACTTTGTTCGAGCGGCGAGCTTAACGCGGCGGGCGTGGCCGTGGTGCAGACCTTCCACTACGGGAGCAATTTTCTCCTGCTCCTTCTCCTCTCCATCATCGTGCTGGCTATCTCGCGTCCGCATTCGCGGCTTATTCTGCCCGGGTTGGCTGCTTATCTCGGCTTCGCCCTGCTCCATCTCATCGTGAACGTCGGTGCGCTTCTCTTCAGTGCCACAGCCAAAGCCAGCGGCTTGGCCAGCTTGTGGGACGTCGGGGCCATTGGTGCCATGAGTATCCTCACTTTCGCCGCGTGTTATTGGATCCTCGACCGCGCCACGCCGGGTGGCGCTTTCCTTATTCCCGGACGCGACGGACGCCTGACCGATCCGACTTTGAGCGACTATATTTATTTGTCCTTCGACACCTCGACGACCTTTGGTCCGACATTGGAAGTGCCCGTCTGCCACGCCGCCAAATTCCTCATGATGCTGCAGGTGACCTTGGCCATCGTCATCCTGACTGTTCTTCTCTCCCGCGCGGTCAATGCCGTCGGCTGATGTCTTGACCGATCCTGCGTCCGGACGAAAAATCACGGCGTACCAAGCAAACAACCCCGAATAATTTCATGACTGCAGAACTCAAGTGTCCCTTCAACCACGGCAAATCAACCGGCGCCCCCGTCGCCGCCGGGATGGGCCCGACCAACCGCGACTGGTGGCCCAACCAGCTCAATCTCAAAATGCTCAGCCAGCAGTCGGAAAAGACCGATCCGATGGATACCGACTTCGACTACGCCAAAGAATTCCAGAGTCTCGACCTCGCCGCGGTGAAGAAGGATCTCGAGGTGCTCATGACCGACTCGCAGGACTGGTGGCCGGCGGACTTCGGTCATTACGGCCCGCTCTTCATCCGCATGGCCTGGCACGCGGCGGGCACTTACCGCACGGGTGACGGGCGCGGCGGCGGGGGCAACGGCAGCCAACGTTTTGCGCCGCTCAACAGCTGGCCCGACAACACCAACCTCGACAAAGCCCGCCGTCTGCTCTGGCCGATCAAGCAGAAATACGGACGCAAAATTTCCTGGGCCGATCTTTTTATTCTCACCGGCAATGTCGCGCTGGAAACGATGGGCTTCAAAACCTTCGGCTTCGCCGGTGGGCGTGCGGACATCTGGGAGCCGGAAGAGGACATTTATTGGGGGTCCGAGAAAGAGTGGCTCGCCGACGAGCGCTATGCCGGCGATCGAGATTTGGAAAATCCGCTCGCCGCGGTGCAGATGGGTCTGATCTATGTCAATCCCGAGGGTCCGAACAGCAATCCCGATCCCGTGGCCGCGGCGCGCGATATCCGCGAAACCTTCGCCCGCATGGCCATGAACGACGAAGAAACCGTCGCGCTCGTCGCCGGCGGACACACCTTCGGCAAATGCCACGGCGCGGGTGACGCCAAGCACATCGGTCCGGAACCGGAAGCGGCCGGGATCGAGGAGCAGGGGCTCGGTTGGCGCAGCACTTACAAGTCCGGCATCA
>CAZJGQ010000016.1:0-25641 GCA_964545425.1 uncultured Chthoniobacter sp.
TGGCCAGCACGTCGCAGACCGAGGCGAGGGTTCCGGGTTTGTTTTCGATGAAGACTGCGAGTTGGGTGACGATTTTGACCATAAAACTTTTGTGGGTTGGATGCCGCGCCATGAGGACGCGGTGCTGGTATCAAACTAAATCCGGCTCCGTTTTTTCTCAACACCGTTCCTCCCGCTGGCGTCCGCCGCACACCGCGTCTAAGTTGGAAGGTTATGTCCTCGTCCTTCCACCTCGCCTCGCCGCATGCGCCTTGCGGGGACCAGGGGCCGGCCATCGACAAGCTGACCCGCTCGCTCGGGGCGGGCAACCGCCATCAGACCCTGCTCGGCGTGACCGGATCGGGCAAAACCTTCACCGCGGCCAACATCATCCGCAATCTCGACCGCCCCACCCTCGTCATCTCGCACAACAAGACACTGGCCGCGCAGCTTTACTCCGAGTTCAAGCAGTTCTTCCCCGACAACGCCGTCGAGTATTTCGTCAGCTACTTCGACTACTACCAACCCGAGGCCTACATCCCGCGCACCGACACCTACATCGAGAAAGACTCCTCCATCAACGAGGAGATCGAACGCCTGCGCCTTTCCGCGACCAGTTCCCTGCTCTCGCGGCGCGATGTGCTCGTCGTGGCCAGCGTGTCTTGCATCTACGGCTTGGGCTCTCCGGAAGATTACAGAAACATGCTCCTTCCGCTGAAGGCCGGCGAGGAAATGTCCCGCGAAAAATTCCTCGGGCGCCTCGTCGACCTGCTTTACGAGCGCAACGACATCGCCTTCGGGCGCGGCAAATTCCGTGTGCGCGGCGACGTAGTGGAAGTCCATCCGGCCAACATGGACGAAACCGCCGTCCGCGTGGAATTTTTCGGGGACAACATCGACCGCATCAGCATCGTCGATCCGCTCACCGGCCACGTGACCGAGTCCGTGCCCGGGCTGACCATTTTCCCGGCCAAGCAATTCGTCACCCCGCAGGACAAACTCCGCCGCGCCCTCGGCACCATCCGCACCGAACTCGACGGGCGCCTCGCCGAGCTCGAAGCGCAGGGCAAACTCCTCGAATCGCAGCGCCTCAAAATGCGCACCGAGTTCGACCTCGAAATGATGGAGGAAATGGGCTTCTGCAACGGGATCGAAAATTATTCGCGTCATCTGAGCGGACGCCCGCCCGGCTCGCGCCCCTTCACCCTGCTCGACTTTTTCCCCAAGGATTACCTTTGCGTGATCGACGAATCGCACGCGTCCATCCCGCAGATCGGCGGGATGTATGCCGGCGACCGCTCGCGAAAACAGGTCCTCGTTGACTACGGGTTCCGTCTGCCCAGCGCGCTGGACAACCGCCCGCTGAATTTCCCCGAGTTCATGGAGATGACGAATCAGATCCTTTACATGAGCGCGACCCCGGGAGATTTCGAACTGCGCAACAGCCATGTGGGAAACACGACGTTCCTGCCCTCCGTGCGCAGCGACAACCGACTGTCCATCGAAGAAAGCGCCGATCTCCTGCAACGGGCGCGGGACAACTTCGACACCGCCTCCCCCGGCGCGCCGCTGGTCGCCGAACAAATCATCCGCCCCACCGGACTCCTCGACCCGAAAATCACCGTGCGTCCGCTCAAAGACCAGATCGACGAAACGATCGAACTCTGCCGCCAACGCATCGAGAAAAAGCAGCGCGTGCTGGTCACCACCCTGACCAAACGCACCGCCGAGGACCTCGCCGACTACCTCCGCGACATCGGACTCAAGGTCCGCTACCTCCACAGCGAGATCGACACCATCGAGCGCGTGGAAATCCTCCGCGCACTCCGCGCCGGCGAGTTTGACATCCTTGTCGGCATCAACCTCCTGCGCGAAGGCCTCGACCTGCCCGAGGTCGGACTGGTCTGCATCCTCGACGCCGACAAGGAAGGCTACCTGCGCAGCCAGACCTCGCTCATTCAGACCGCCGGACGTGCCGCCCGCCACGTCGACGGAGAGGTCGTGCTCTTCGCCGACAAAATGACCGGCAGCATCCGCGCTCTTTTGGAGATCAGCGATTACCGCCGTCGCCGCCAGATGGAATATAACGAAGAGCACGGCATCACCCCGCGCAGCGTGCAGCGCGCCGTGCAGGAAAGCCTCCACGTCATCCTCAAAGGCAAATCAGAAGAAACCGCCCGCGTCGCCGAATCCGCCGAAGGCCTCTCCCTCTCCGAGTTGCTCGCCGAGCTGACCCAGGAAATGGAAGAAGCCTCCTCCGCCCTCGAATTCGAGCGCGCCGCCCTCCTCCGCGACCAGATCACCGAACTCAAAGCCGGCACCGGCCTGGAAAAAATCTCCCCCACCCGCCGCTCGGTTAGCTACGGCGCGAAAAAACGGCGAAGGTAAACTTGTTCTTCACCCGGAGGTCAGACGACTTCGCGCGGGCTGAAAACAGTCAGCAGGACGATACCTGCCACCGCCATAGCGATGCCCGCAACTTCAACCGCCGAAAGTTGGCGAAGCTCCCCACGGAAAATAATACCGACAAGGATCGGTCCGATAACCACCAGCGTGTTGGTCAGGCTCGACGCCTTGGCCAGACCGAAGTGGGAGCCAACGTAGCCAAAGGCCAGAAAAACCAGCGGGGAGACACCAACGATGGCCAGGAGCATCCATGTCTTTTTCTCCTCCCACCAAGTCGTGCCGAGTGTATCGGCGAGAGTGCTGAGGGCGGCGCAAGCGAGGACTGCAGACCACGGCGAGAAGAGGAGGTTTTTCATGGACCCAACCCTATGCCTGCGGGCCAAAGACTGCGACCCCACAGCGTTCCGAAAAAATCTCCCCCATCCGGTGTCTGGTGACCTACGCTATGAAACCGCACCGCCATGCCAGCAGCCAAAACGAAAAAAGCCGCCAAGGAAACTGCGATTCATTTCGTTGCGGGCAATGACGAAATGGCGGTCAAGGCGCGCGCCAAGGAACTGGCGGCCGAGCTGGCGCCGGCCGAAGGCGGTGAATTTGCCGTCGAAACGCTGGATGCGCATGCCGACAACGCCGAGCACGCCGCGTCGATCATCCGCGAGGCCATCCTCTCGCTCAGCATGCCCGGATTCCTCGCTTCGGAAAAACTTGTCTGGCTGAAGAGCGCGAATTTTCTTTCCGACACGCAACTGGGCGGAAGCAAATCGGTGCTCGAAGCGCTTGAGGAATTGCAAAAGGTGCTTGAAGGCGGCCTCCCCGACGGAACCCGCCTGCTGTTCAGCGCGATCAGTCCGGACAAACGCCGAACATTCTACAAATCACTGGGCAAAGTCGCCGCGACCGACGTGATCGACAAGCCGTCCGGCGGCCCACGTTTCGACGAGGATGAAGCTGCGCGGCAAGCGGCCACCTCCGCCGCACGCGATCGCAAACTGAAGTTCGATTCCGATGCCCTCGAGCGCTTTGCCGCTTATGTCGGGTCGGACACCCGCCAGGTGCTCAACGAACTCGACAAGATCGACACCTACTTGGGCGAAGAGCGCCGGGAAATCTCCGAGGAGGACATCGCCCTGCTCGTGCCGGAAACGCGCCGCGGCATCATCTTCGAACTGGGCAACTGCCTCGCCCGCCGCAATCTCAAAACGGCCAGCAACTGCCTGCAAAAGCTTCTCGCCCAAGGCGAGGAACCGGTCGGCCTCCTCTACGCCGCGATTATGCCGACCATCCAACGCATGACCGCCGCCGCAATTCTCATCGAGGAATACGGACTGCGCGTGCCGCCGAGCTACCCCGCGTTCCAGTCCGCCCTCGAACAGCTCCCGGAGGAAGCGAAGGAGATCTTGCCTCGCAAAAAAGACGGCACTCTCAACGCCTACGGCTTCTACATGTCCGCCCAGGAAGCCAAGCGCTTCAAAGTGCGCGAACTGGCCGACGCCACCATCGCCTGCGCCGAAGCCACCACTTCGATCATGTCCACCGGATCCGATCCCGCACTCATCCTCCAGCAGTTGCTCGTGCGCATCCTCACGCCGCGGTGATGTCTTCCTTCCCTGCAGACTCCTACTGGCAGAGGGAGGGGGCGTCCAAGAGCTTTACCCATCCTCTGCCGGAGGAGTGGCTGGCCACGATCGACCGCGGCGCGCGAGTCCTCGACTTCGGGTGCGGCTACGGGCGACTCACGCCGGTGCTCCGAGCGGCAGGCTTTCGATCGATCGACGGGTATGATCCGAGCCCGGAATTGGTGGCTCGGGCCGCGCGCGAGAACCCGGAGGCAGACTACACGTCACAACTCGACAGTCTGCGCGATCGTTTCTACGGGCTTGTCCTCTGCTTCGCCGTGTTCAACTGCATGCCGCAGCCGGACATCCAATCGAGCGCCGTGCGGTTCATCGACTCGGTGACACGGCCGGGATCCGCGCTTTGTCTGAGCGATTACCTCATGGAAGACAATCCCCACTACAGCGAGCGATACGCGCAGGCCGGCTCGGGCATCCGCGGGTGCTTCCGCTCGGGGGAAGCATCCTTCCGTCATCACGAGAAAGGACACTTCGAGCGCCTGTTCTCTGCATGGACCAAGCAGGACGAGAGGTCGGTGCCGGGCCGCACCATGAACGGCACGGAAGTAACCATTCGCCAGTGGTTATTCCGAAAGGCGCCGACTACCCGCGGGGAGTGAGCCCGCAAGGCGCTCAGCCAGTCACCACCGGCGCCAAGATCGCATCTCGCATGCCGTGCAGGAGTTTTTTGTCCGCCGGACAAACCGTGGCGAGCACTCCACCGAGTTTCGTTTCGCGTTCCCCGCAAAAATAATACGGACACAACCGCACCCGGCCCTTCATGCGGACGATTTGACTAGCATCGACGTAATCCATCCCGACGACTCGCGAATGATGAAACTTCTGCAAAATCCAAGGACGTTGCGGCCAATCGCCCAAGGCCTCGTCGATCGCTGCAGCCCAATCCTCGTGGGCAAGATCCTGACCGACCTTCACGCTGCGTGAGCCCCAAGCCAGTTCGGAAAACCCGCTGATTTTCAGCACCAACTCGCGCTCCTTCTGGCTGAATTTTTTCAGCTCGTCCCAATTCTGTATGTCCAAGCCGGGATAAACGCCGGTCGGCGGCAGGGGTTGTGGGTCCATCAGCCAAGTGCGCGGAATCACCTTCTGCAGGGCAACAAAGTGCTTCTCGCCCAGCTCGCGCCGCCAGAAATCGGACAATGGACGCAGCCAGAATAGCGCGAACCAGAGTTTTTCCTCGATCCACGGCTTGGGCGGAGGGGTCATGGTGCACCGCACGTCGGCCACCTCGCGCAAAAACTCCATCGAACCGGGAATGTTCGGCAGATCGAACAATTCGAAGAAGCGGTAGATATTCCCACGCAAGTCGGGCGGGACATTTTCCGCATCCACCACACGTGCACCGATGCGCGACGCCATCCATTCCATCTCGGGTCGGTAGTCCGCGGCTTCTTTCGAGAGAACGATGTCGCCGCCGTCGACCACCGAGCGAAATCCTTCGTCCATCCCCTTGCCGCCGAGCACGGCAAAGCCCTCGTTGGCATACACCTCGTTGAGCCACGCGGTGAGACCGATCCCGCCGGGCACGTTGTCCAACTCGGCGATGGTGAACCCGTCTTCGGTGAGGATCACATCGGGGCGGATGACGCGGGGAACATCCTCGGCGATCTCTTTGGATCGCGCCAACTCGACCAACTCCCGCGGCTTACCGCGGTCCAGAAGCTCGGCGATCCATGCCGGCCGTTTGCCTGAGACGCTCAGGCGATAAAGCAGATTGCAGGCCTCGGTGAATTTGCGCAGCCGGAAGCCGAGTTTTTCCAATTCCTCGGCCATCCCTTCCGGCAGCACGAACGGCTCGGGCGAAACCCTCCAATCCTTGCCGGCAAACAAGCCACCGGGAGGCAACGCGGCGCGGATGCGCCCCGCGCGCGCGACGCGCTCGGACTCCGTGGCGACCGCGCTCACACCAAAGACTTCAGCGCCAAGCGGACCAGTTCTTCCGTCCCCGCCTCTTTGTTTTTGAGCGCAACTTCTCGGACCGCTTTGGCTGCATCGACCTGCTTGTAGCCGAGGGCAATGAGGGCGAGCACCGCATCGTTGGCGGCTCGCGCTTCGGCCGACGGGGCCTTGTCCGCACTGGCCGCCTCCCACGCCGCGGCCACACCAAGTTTGTCCTTCAGTTCCAGCACAATGCGTTCCGCGGTCTTCTTGCCCAATCCGCTGATCTTGGCGATGGAAGCAATGTCCGAATCAACCACAGCCGCCTTGAAACGCATGACATCCATACCGCTGAGGACCGCGAGAGCGAGCTTGGGTCCGACCCCGCTGACCCGCGTGACCAGCAAACGAAAAAGATCGCGCTCCTCCGCCGAGGCGAAGCCGAAAAGAATGTGTGCATCCTCGCGGACCTGCAGATGGGTGAGCAGGCGCACCGCTTGACCCGGTTGGGGCAAACGATCGTAGCTGGAGAGCGGGATCAAAACCTCGTAGCCTACCCCGTGGACCTCGACCACCACCTGCGTGGGCAAAACCTCGCGCAGCACGCCGTCCAAATACGTAATCATCAAATGACCGCTACCAGACCCCGCCGCCACGGCAAGCGTGCTTTTCTCCTGTTGATGGCGGCCGTCCAGCCGGTGGTGGCCGGGACGATGCCGGACGCCGGATGGCGGTTGGTGGTCATTCCCTCGTTCGAACGCCCGGCAATGCACGAAACTATCCCGGGCTCGCAGACCGCGATCATTGCGGCGGCGAGGCCCGCGTCGCTCGGTCTGTTCGAGTATGCCTCCACCCGCGGTGCCATGCGCTGGGCCCGCGACCTCGGAGCAAAGGAAGGGGCCCTCTGGCTGACCAAAGTGAACGTCGACATCCGGCGGGGCAAAGGCAGGGTCATTGATCGCATTCTCATCAAAGGCGCGGATCCCATGCTTTCTTCCCTCGCGCTTAGTCCGGAGTTCTACCTCCGCTTCGAGCCGCTCCTCGGCGACGGATTCCATGTCATCATTCCCGACCGCAACACCATCGCCCTTTACCCCCGCTTGGCCGGTCAAATCCCGCCCGCCGAGGCCGCGGCCCTGCTCCAGACCTTCCTCGTCGCCAGCCACCCCGTGAGCCGCGAGGTGTTCCGTGCCACCCCGGACGGCCTCGTCGCCGACGGCATTCTCTCTGAGGAATAGATTTTTCTTGAGACCGGCAGCTGGCGCGCTACTTTTGCAGGTTCGCGCGTAACCAACCGCGCCGTAGGTCCTTGGGCTCCGCAGCCTCGTCTCCGGAGTCAAACGCGCCAAGGGTAACCCGGCGATCATCAGAAAGATAACATCATGCCCGTTCGTCTTGGACGTTTCGAAATGCCCAAGTCTCTCGTCAAGGACGAGAAGACAGCCACCGACACTTACGCGAAGTTCATCGCGGAACCCTTCGAGGCCGGCTACGGCCACACCGTCGGCAACTCGCTCCGCCGCGTGCTCCTTTCCTCGCTGGAAGGCGCCGCCATCACCTCGATCCAGATCGACGGGGTGAACCACGAGTTCCAGACCATCCCCGGCGTCGTCGAAGACGTTGTGGAAATCATCCTCAACCTCAAGAAGGTCAAATTCAACACGCACGACCACGACACGCACCGCGTCGTGCTCAACGTGAACAAAGACGGCGAAGTCACCGCCAAGGACATCGAGTCGACCAACAAATGCGAGGTCCTCAATCCGAAGCAGCACATCGCCACGCTCGACAAAAAGATGAAGTTCTCCATCGAGATGAACGTGCGCAAAGGGCGCGGCTTCTCGACCGGTGACGAAAACAAAACGACCGATCAGGCCATCGGCGTCATTGCCATCGACTCCATCTTTTCGCCGGTCACCCGCGTGAAATACGCCGTCGAGGCCACCCGCGTCGGACAGCGCACCGACTACGACAAGCTCGTGCTCGAGATCTGGACCGACGGACGCATCACGCCGGACGAGTCCCTGCTCCAAGCTGCGGCCATCCTGCGCCACCACCTCGACGTCTTCGTCGGCAACGACGACACCCAGGTCGAGTTCGACCAGACGCCGGAAGCGGTCAGCCAGGAGAACGCCAAGCTCAAGAAGCTGCTCAACATGTCGGTCAACGAGATCGAATTGAGCGTCCGCGCGGCCAACTGCCTGAACAACGCGAACATCACGACCGTCGGCCAGCTGGCCATGAAGTCGGAAGCCGAGATGCTCAAATACCGCAACTTCGGCAAGAAATCGCTCAACGAAATCAAAGACAAGCTCGAGGAACTCCAGCTCGGTCTCGGCATGAAGTTCGAGCCCGGCCTCATCGAGATCCAGCCCGAGGCGGATAAACCCGCCGACGAGGAAGAAGAGAAAAAGTCCAAGAAGAAGTAAGCCATGAGGCACCAAAATAAGACCGTCAAACTCGGCCGCTCGCAGGCCCACCGCGACGCGCTGCTGGCCAACCAGGTCTGCAGCCTGATCATCCACCAGCGCATCCGCACGACCCTGGCCAAAGCCAAGGCCGCGCGCCCGCTGGCGGAAAAAATGGTCACCCTCGGCAAGAAAGGCACCTTGCACGCCCGCCGCACCGCCGCCGCGTATCTGCACCAGGCGGACGCGGTGAAGAAGCTGTTCGACGAAATCGCCCCCCGCTCGGCCACCCGCGCCGGCGGCTACACGCGCATCGTCAAACTCGGACCCCGCAAGAGCGACAGCGCTCCCATGGCCGTCCTCGAATGGGTCGACACCGCCCCGGTCGAAGCCGCCGCGGAACCCGCTGCGGAGGAAAAAGCCAAACCGGCCAAAAAACCGGCGGCCAAGAAATCCGCGCCGAAAAAAGACGCCGAGTAAAATTTGCGGCCCGGCCGCAACTCACACCACGCCGCCGCGGCCCACAGCCCGGCGGCGTGTTTCTTTTCGGCCCCTCACCGGTCCAGCACCGTGACCGGCAAAGAAGCCTCGAAGCGGCTGTTGCCCGGCGCGGTGATGGCGGACCCCGCGATCTGCACGATGTTCACGTCGGTCACGGACGTTTCCATTTGCGCGTGGGCCGCGGGCACGAGGGTCAGATCGCGCGCCACCATGTAGAGGAGGCATCCGGCGATGACGGTGAGAACGATTTTGCTGTAGGCGTCGATATTCATACCCCGGCAGCCTCCGCCGCGGGACTCGACGCGTCAAGAAGCAGCCAATTCCGCCGCCAACCACGCGCCGAGGTGTTCGGCGCAGTCGTCGAGGTTCTCCGACCACGATTTCCCCGCGCTTTCGCCGGCGCCGTCGCTGATTTGCTTCACCAATGTGGCGGCCAATCCGAAGTTCTGCGCCACCCGGGCCACGGCATAACCCTCCATGTCGACAAGGTCGACCCCCTGGCCCACCAACGCCTCGCGCGGCGCTCCTCCCCGCACGAAAAAATCTCCCGAACCGAGCACCGGACCGGACGACGCAAGTTCGATGGGCGCGCCGTAGTGTTCACCGGTGAGGGACGAAATCGTTTCGTCATCGAAATCATGCTGGATGACACGGCCGATCACCTGCGTGCCCGACAGTCCCTCGCGCAGCGCGCCTGCGGTTCCCATATTGATGATCCGGGACGGACGCTGTCGCGCCAGCACCGCAGAAAGGGCCGACGCGGCGCAGACTTTCCCAACCCCGGTGACCAGCACCGGCACATCCGGCACATGCAGATGCTGCGCCTCGCGCTCGAGCGCGACGACGATGAGCGGACGATCCAAGGAAATGAAACGGTGCAGTCTCATGGCGTCATTCAATCTTCACCTTCATCCGACATCAACTCCATGGAAGATCCGCGCCAAGATTTCCACCCCACGGGCCAGCGAAGGTGCCGGCCGCACGAAATACCGGTCGGCGTCGACGGCCACGACCGGACAGCCGGCATCGATCGATTCCGCCTCGCGGGCCGAGCGTTCCTCGTCGAATCCGCACGGCGCCGCCACGATCAGTTCGGGTTTGGCCGCGCGGACTGCATCCCAGGTCGTGCGGACCGAGCGTTGTCCGGCTCTGCCCATCACCTCATCGCCACCTGCCGCCTCGACCATTTCGGGGATCCAATGACCGCAGGCGAAGGGCGGATCGATCCACTCGGCGACGAAAACGCGGGGACGTTGCCGCCCGGATACAGCCGTGCGAACCCGATCGATGCGCTGAAGCATCTCGTCGGCCACCGCAGTTCCGCGCTCCGGCACACCGAGTTCCTCGCCCAAACGCCGCACCGACTCGGCCACCTCGGCCAGCGTGTGCGGGCCGAGATTGAGGATTCGCGCCCCGGTGTCGGCCAGATCGTCGCCCGAAACCGCACACACCCGGCAGAGGTCCTGCGTGAGGATGAAGTCCGGCCGCAGCGAGGAAAGCAGTTCGCCGTCCACCGCGTAAAGCGCCTCGCCTTTCGCCACCGCGTCCCTCACCGCCTCGTCGATTTGCCGCCCGTCGAGGGCCGCGGAGTCGATGCGGCTGGCCGAAACCACCGGCACATCGCGCACCACTTCAGGCCACTGGCACTCGTGGGAGCGTCCGACCAAAGACGAAATCAGGCCGAGATCCGCCACGATCTCCGTGGCACTCGGAAGGAGGGAGACGATACGCATCGCTGGCACTAAGGCTTCTCGTCGATAGGAACTCGACCTCCCTCACGACTCTCCATCCACTGCGCGATCCAGATGCACGCTTCGTAGAGGAGTACCATGGGGGCACCCATCAGGATGAGGGTGAAGACATCGGGTGTCGGGGTGATCACGGCGGCGAGCAGAAAGATGACCACAATGGCGTAAGGGCGTGTGGATTTCATCTGCTCGTGCCCGAGGAGGCCGACTTTGACCAGGGCCAGCACGACAACGGGGAGCTCGAAGGCCAAGCCGAAGGCCAGAACGAATTGCGTGGTGAAGCTGTAGTATTCTCCGACGGTCCACGTGGGACGCCATTGCATCATTTGCGCATCCTGGAAAAAGAACTCCAGCGCCGCCGGCAGCACCGCGTAGAAAGCAAATGAAGCGCCGGCCAGAAACAGACCGAACCCGACGACGGCGGCGAGCAAGACAACCCGGCGCTCGCGCGCGGTCAGGGCCGGGAGGACGAATTCGGCCAGGAAATAGAGCAGGACGGGGAAGGAGATGACCAAGCCCGCGTAAAAGGCCAGCTTGAGCGAGATGGTCATCGAGTCGGCCACGCCGAGGGATTGCAGGTTGTCGATCCGCGTGGGATCGACCGCGAGCAGCGGGGCTTGGACGAAGGACGCCAGTTGTCCGCGGAAAATGAAGGCGAAGACCATGCAGATTCCCAGCGCGATGGCCATGCGCACCACCATGCGGCGCAGGTCCTCGACGTGATCGAGAAATGGCTTCGGCGTGTCCCGCTCGTCGCGGAACTTGATGAACTTCTCCAGGCTCACAGCCACCTCCCCGCGGCCAGCCGCGCATAAAGACCGAGCGTGTTGGCGTCCTCGATCACCCCGTGCGTGACCATTTCGCGCAATTCTTCCGGGCCGAAGGCTTTCATTTCGAGGATCTGCTCCTCGCCATCATGCACCGCCGCCTCGCGGTCCCAACGCACCTCGGTGGCGATGAATTGATGGGTGTGCTCGTCGGTGAATCCGGGCGAGGTGAAAAACTTTCCCAAGTATTCGAGCGTGCCGGTCACCTCGCAGCCGGCTTCCTCGGATAGCTCGCGACGCGCCGCGTCGGCAATGGCGTGCTCCGTGACCGCGCCGTCGATCTGACCGGCGGGAAACTGCCAAAAGTCACGGCGTGCCGGCACCCGTTCTTCGCGGATAAGCACGAATGACCCATCAGGCAAACGCGGGGCGACGGTCACTCCGACCTTGCGCGTCACCTTGGTCCATTCCCGCCCCTCCGGCCGCGAAGGCGTGCGGATGGTTTCGCGGGTCACGCGCACGTGCGGAGAGTCGAGAAGGACGTCGGCCCGCAGCAACTCCCAGCCGTCGCTCATGACTTGGCCGAGGCCAACCGCTTGCGCCACCAGGCCAAACGTGCGGCCACCCGGCGCGGCGATGGCGCGCCCTCGGCCGTTCGCGACTGCAGGGAACGCTTGGCATCCAAGACGCGAAGCGCATCGGCTTGGAACAACTTGCTGGCGGACTGCAGGTCTTTGAACGTCAGTTCGCGCAGCGTGCCACCGCGCTTGACGCTCAATGCGACAAGTTTGCCGACCACGGCATGCGCCTCGCGGAAAGGGAGGCCTTTGCGTACGAGGTAGTCTGCCCAGTCGGTCGCGACAAGTAGGGCATCGTCTGCCGCGGCGGCCATCCGCTTCTTGTCCCACTGCGCCGCTCCGAACATCTCGGCCAGAATCTCCAGCGAAGATCCGAGGGTGTCCGCCGAATCAAAGACCGGCTCTTTGTCCTCCTGCAAATCGCGGTTGTAGGAAAGCGGCAGGCCTTTCAGCGTGGTGAGGAGCGAAACCAGGTTGCCGTAAAGGCGGCCCGTCTTTCCCCGGGCCAGTTCGGCGATATCGGGATTCTTCTTCTGCGGCATCAGGCTCGAACCCGTGGTGTGCGCGTCGCTCAGCCGGAGAAAACCAAACTCGCTCGAGGCCCAAAGGATGGTGTCCTCGCAGAGCCGCGAGAGATGCATGCCGGTGATGGCGCAGGCGGAGAGGAATTCGCAGGCGAAGTCGCGATCGGACACCGCGTCCATGCTGTTCTGCGAGACGCCGTCGAATCCGAGCTGGCGTGCGACGAAGGCTCGGTCGAGCGCGATGGTCGAGCCGGCCAGCGCTCCGGAACCGAGCGGCAGGACGTTGGCCCGCTTGGCCGCATCGGCCAAACGTCCCGCATCGCGGTCGAGCATTTCGACATAAGCGAGCAGGTGATGCGCCGCGAGCACAGGCTGGGCCCGTTGCAAATGGGTGTAGCCCGGCATGATGGCCTCGCCCGCCCGAGTGGCGAGCGCGAGAAGCGCCTTCTGCAAACGACGCACGGAAAGGATCAAGGCGGCTGTCTCGTCGCGCATCCACAAACGAAGGTCGGTCGCCACTTGGTCGTTGCGCGAGCGGGCGGTGTGCAATTTGGCCCCGGCCGCGCCGATTTTTTTGGTCAGCGCCGCCTCGATGTTCATGTGCACGTCCTCGAGATCCTCGCGCCACGTGAATTTGCCGGCGCGGATCTCCTTGGCGATGGCGTCGAGCCCGCGCTTGATTGCGGCCAGTTCTCGCGCGGTCAAAAGACCGGCTTTGCGGAGCGCAGAAGCGTGCGCTTTGGACCCCGCGATGTCATGCAAGGCGAGCCGCTGGTCGAAGGACACCGACTCGCCATAGGCGCGCAACCGCGCCGACGGATCCTGCGTGAACCGTCCGTGCCACATATCAGACCGCGGCGAGGACCTCGCGCCCGCTCTTGCGGCAGACGCCTTTCAACTTCAACTCGTCGCACCGCGCCTCGATGCGGACCTGTTTGTTGGCCGGGGTGAAGCCCAGGCGTTTGGCCATGCAATTTTCGAGCAGTTCCATGTTGAGGTCCTCGAATTCGAGGATGGTCTGGCAATCGAGGCAAATGAGGTGGTTGTGGTGCGGATGATCAACGAAATTCGGATCGTAAACTTTCCGCCCCTGACCGAGGTCGAGTTCGCGCAGGAGTCCGCTTTCGACCAAAATCGGCAACGTGCGGTAAACCGTGGCCCGGCTCACCGTCCGGTCGATCCCGCGCGACATATCAAGGAGTTCGTCGGCCGTGTAATGCCGGTCCGTGCTGAACGCCGCCTCGATGATGGCATCGCGTTGCGTTGTCTTGCGCAGTCCCTTGCTGGCAAGGAACTCGCGGATCTGGTTGCGCACGACCTCTTCCATGGGTTTCGGCACGCCCTGCGCGCCAACGGCGCATACTCCGCCCCGCCCTCCGACAGGTCAAGGCCCGCGCGGGCCAACGCGAAAAATCCTCCCGCGCCCCGCCCCGCTCGGGCATAGTCCGCCCATGCCCGCTGCCGCCGCCGACCGTGATGCCCTGAAAAAAGAAGCCGCCGTTTACGCGGCGCGTTTCATCGAGCCGGGGATGACCGTCGGACTCGGCACCGGCTCGACGGCCATCCACGCCGTGCGCGAAATCGCCCGCCGCCACGCTGCCGGCGAACTGCCCGGCATCAAAGCCTTCGCCACCTCCTCCGACATCGCCCGCGCAGCCCGCGAGGCCGGGCTTCCCCTGCTCGACGATGCCGGACCGGCATCCATCGACGTGACCATCGACGGGGCCGACGAGGTCGATCCCGCCCTCAACCTCATCAAGGGCGGCGGCGGCGCGCTCTTCCACGAAAAAATCGTCGCCCAAGCAACCAAGCGTCAGTTCATCGTCATCGACGAAGCCAAAATGTCCCCTCGCCTCGGCACGCTCCATGCCTTGCCGGTCGAAGTGGTGCCCTTCGGTGCCGAATCGCAGCGGCTGTTCCTCGAGCAACTCGGCGGCAACCCGATCCTGCGCACCAAGGCGGACGGCACACCTTTTATCACCGACGAGGGCAACATCATCTACGATTGCGCCTTCGGACCCATCGCCGACCCCGAGGAGTTCGCCGCCGAACTGCGTGCCCGCACGGGCATCGTCGAGCACGGACTCTTTCTCGGTATGGCCGATGATCTTGTCATCGGCGCGCCCGACGGACTTCGGCATTTGCGCTACGACCGCGATACCGGCGCGGTGCGTGAAGTTCCGCTCGAGTAGAAGCGCCGGCTACCTCGCTTCTACTTTTTCCCGTCTCCCCAAGCTTTCGACAAACGTCCGCCCGGCACCGGCGGAATGGCCAGGCCATCGGGCGAGTAGTGCGCCACGTCGTTGAAGACCGTGAGCCGCGCCTCCATGGCATCGCGGAAATCCAAAATGGTCAGTGAGGCCGGATTCAGATCGAGGTGATCGCGGTAACGACGCGGATCAAAGCCGAGGATCGCACCAAGCAGCAGCCGGATGGTCGCCTTGTGCGAAACGACGCAGATCATTTCCCCCGGATGCGCTACCACGGCGCGCAACAAAGCCGGCATGGCGCGGGCTGTCACGGCGAGGCCGGTTTCGCCATCCTTCGGCGCGAAGTTGTATGGGTCCTTTTCCCATTTGGCATACATGTCGCCGAAATTTGTCTCCGCTTCCTGCCGCGTGAGCCCCTCCCAGACGCCGTGGTTGATTTCGAGAAAGCCGGGATCGGGCTCGATTTCTTTGCCATGCGGCGCGGCCAAGATGCGCGCCGTTTCCATCGTGCGATCGAGAGGCGAAGCGTAGAAGGCGCTGATCGGCTGCGGGGCCAGGCGCCGCGAGAGAGCCTCGACTTGTCCGCGTCCGGCATCGCTCAGTTCCACATTGGTCGCACCGGCAAAGCGGTCCTCGGCAGAAAGCACCGTCGCACCGTGGCGGATGAGAAAAACGCGCGTTTTCACGACGATGTTGTACGCGGGGCCAAGCGCGGACGCCAGCCCGCGACATGATCGAGGCACTCCGCGATGGCCGGAGCAATGAGCGCGAGGCACTCGCCGATCGCCGTCGGGCGCCCGGGCAAATTGACAATGAGCGAACGACCGGCCACTCCCGCCACGGCGCGTGACAAAATTGCGGTCGGCACTTTGTCGAAGGATTTGACCCGCATGATCTCGCCGAAGCCGGGCAGTTCCTTCTCGATCACCGCCCGCGTCGCCTCGGGGGTGACGTCACGCTCCGCCGGGCCCGTGCCTCCCGTGGTGACGATGAGCGGCAAGCCATCGGCCACCATCAATCGCAGGGTTTCCTCGATGGCCGTGCGGTCATCCGGCAGCACGCGCGCGTGGAATTCCATCTCCTCCTCGAAGAACCCGCGGAGCACGCGCTCGATCTCGGGTCCGCTGACATCCTCGTAAATGCCGGCAGCCGCGCGGTCGCTCAGCGTGACCCGTCCGACGAGGAATTTTGGCGAGGCCATTGGCCCACCATAGCCGAGCACAAAAAAGTGACCAAGAGTATTGACACCACAACCTGTTGTGGTATGAAGGCAGCCAAGTTAGGCCAAGCCACCATGCGTTGCCCCCGATGCGGAGACATGCGCGACCGCGTCATTGATTCGCGCACCATCCAAGAAGGCGATCGAATCCGTCGCCGAAGGCAATGTGTCGCCTGCGGAACCCGCTACACCACCTATGAGGCGATCGAGCAGATCGAACTCCGCGTCCTCAAACGCACCGGCCGCACCGAACCCTTCCACCGCTACAAACTCCTCAGCAGTCTTTCCAAAGCCTGCGAGAAGCGTCCGATCAAACTCGATACCCTCGAGCGTCTGGTCGACGAAATCGTGGTCGAGCTCGGCGCCGAGACCGGACGCGAGGTTCCCAGCCGCCTCATCGGCCTGCGCGCCATGGAAAAACTACAGACCGTCGATCCCGTGGCCTACGTGCGCTACGCCTCGATCTACCGCCAGTTCCAAGAGGCCGGCGAATTCGTCGACGAGGTCGAGCAAATGCGCAAACGCACCCCGCGCCGCGCCGACCAACCCGAGCTTTTCAACGTGCAGCCCAAAGCACCGAAGGAACCCGCCGTCCCCGCATGATCGCCTTCGCCGACAACCTCCCGCTGGTCCGCCTCCCCGACAAGCGCGCCATCAAATACGAGCGCGAGTGGCTCGAGCGGGCGGTGGCCGATGCCGCGGAGGAAGCCGGTTACGACCGCTGGTGGCTCGCCCCGCACGTCGCCGAGAGCGTGACCAGCTACCTCGAACGCGAATTCGAAGAAAACATCATCGCCAGCCAATGCCTGCGCACCCTCGTTTCCAGCGTGCTGCAAGTCATCGGCTACCCCGAAGTGGCCCGCGGCTTCAAACTGCCCGATCCGCCGGTGCGCATTTCCCTCGCCGCCTTGGCCGAATCGGCCGGCACCGGCTACGAACTCGCCTTCTTCCACGAACTCGATCGCACCCTGCGCCGCGTTCTCTCCTCGCGCACCCCGCGGATCGAACTTTGCGACCTGGCCGCCTGCGTCAAACGCCTCCGCCGCGCCCGCGCCTGGCGCAAGGACTGCGCCGCCCTGCGCAACGAAATCGTGGCCCACGTGCGCGGACAAGCCGTGCGCCTGCGCCGCAAGCGCGGACTCGAACTCGAGCTGACATGACCCTCTTCGAGCGCATCGCCGCGGGCGAGATCCCCGCGGACATCGTCCGCAACGACGACGAAGTCCTCGCCATCCGCGACATCAACCCGCAGGCGCCCGTCCACATCCTCGTCATCCCGCAACGCGTCATCCCGCGCATCGGCCAAGCCCGCGACAACGACGCCGCCATTCTCGGCAAACTCCTCCTCGCCGCCCGCGACATCGCCAAACAAGAAGGCCTCGACGAAACCGGCTACCGTCTGGTCATCAACCACGGCCCCCACGCCGGCGAAAGCGTCCCGCACCTCCACATCCACCTCCTCGGCGGACGCCCGTTGGATTGGCCACCGGGCTAGGACGGTGGATCGCGATGTCCCCATCGCGATTTATCACTGAAATATCGCGCCGAGACGGCGCGATCCACCTTGGCGCAAAATCCTGGAGCGCCGGCTACATCCCTTCCGCCACTTCACGGGCGAAATACGTGACGATAATATCGGCCCCCGCGCGTTTGATGGCGAGAAGCGCTTCGTCGCGAGTCTTTTCGTAATCGAGCCAGCCGGCCTTCGCCGCCGCATGGATCTGGGCGTATTCGCCGGAGACTTGGTAGGCGGCGAGCGGTAACTTTGTTTGCTCTCGCACGGCACGGATGACGTCGAGATACGGACCGGCCGGTTTGACCATGACTATGTCCGCCCCTTCCCGCTCGTCGAGTTCCACTTCGCGCAGAGCTTCGCGGATGTTCGCCGGATCGAGCTGGTAGGTGGCTTTGCAAATCGGCGCACTTTGCGCGCTACCCAGTGCGTCGCGGAAAGGACCGTAATAAGCCGAGGCGAATTTGGCCGCGTAGGCCAGGATGCAGGTGTCGGTGTGCCCGGCTTTGTCCAAAGCCTGACGAATGGCTCCGACCCGTCCGTCCATCATGTCGGAGGGGGCAACGATATCCGCCCCTGCTTCCGCCTCTTTTACCGCCAACTCGGCGAGAAGCTCGACTGTCGCATCGTTGTCGACATCGCGGCCGTCGGACGTGAGCACACCATCGTGTCCGTGGTCCGTGTAGGGGTCGAGGGCGACATCGGCGACGAGAACCAAGCCGGGCACGGCGGACTTCACTTCGCGCAAGGCGCGGAAGAGGAGATTGTCCGGCGAGAGCGCATGCGATCCTTTGGCATCTTTGGCTGCCCGATCGATGACCGGAAAAACCGCCACCGCGGGAATCCCGAGATCAAATGCTTCGCGGCACTCGCGCACCAGATCCTTCACGCTGCGGCGCTCGACACGGGGCATGGAAGCGACGGGTTCATTGCCTTCACCGCCGTGGACAAAAAGCGGATAGACCAAATCCGCCGCGTCGAGGCGTGTTTCGCGAATCATCCGCCGCAGGCGTTCGCTGGCCCGGTTGCGGCGCGGGCGGGTGTTTAGTTGCATGGGTTGCGCCTCAAAGCGATGCAAGCACGGCCTCGAACTTGGCGCGCTTGGCCTGCCAGTCCTCGCCGCGTTTTTTGAAAGTCTCGAGCACCTGCGCCGGCGCGCCTTGGACAAAGGACTCGTCGGAGAGCTTGGCCTTCACCTTGGCGATTTCGGCATCGACCTTGGTGATTTCCGCCTCGAGGCGTTTGCGCTCGGCGGCCACGTCGATTTCCAGCTCGAGGTAAACCTCGCCCAGCGGCGTCGGGGTATGGGGCATCTTGCGGTCCGGACCGGCGGCCGTGAGTTCTTCCACCCGTGAGGCCTTAGCCAGCGAGCGAAAGACGGAGAGATCGAGGTTGCCGAAAGCGGGATCGCGGGCCAACCAAGCCACGCACTCCTGGTTGGTCGGAACTTTGAACTCGGCGCGCAGCACACGCACCTCGCGCACCGCATCGTAGACGGCCTGCACCGCATTGGACGCGCGGGCTTTGTCCTCCGCCGCCATGTGCGGCAACGAATCGTCCGCAGGCGGCGCGGCGAAGAGAATCATCGCGTCCTTCCCCTTACCCTGCGCATAGCCGAGGCGCGACCAGAGTTCCTCCGTGATGTGCGGCATGAAGGGATGGAGCAACCGCAGATAGCCGCTCAGCACGTGGTCCATGACGGCACGGACCCCGTCGGCCGCAGCGCCACCCGCGGCCAACTCGGCTTTGCTCGCTTCGACATACCAGTCGCAATACGTGCTCCAGAAAAAGTCGTAGAGCACGGTCGCCGCCTCGTGGAAATGGAAGTCGTCCAAGGCACGGCGGTAGGCGGCATGCATGGCGTCGAAGGAGACCAGCACGGCGATCGAGTAGGGCGAGAGTTGGTGTTCTGCCAGCGGCTTGGAGACCGCGGACGATCCCTGCATTTCGCGGAAGCGCGCGGCATTCCACAATTTGTTGGCGAAATTGCGGCCTTCCTTGATCTGGTTCTCGTCGAAGCGCACATCCTGCCCGTGCGGGGCGATGCGCATGAGACCGAAGCGGAGGCCGTCCGCCCCGTATTTGGCCATCAAATCGAGCGGATCCGGCGAGTTGCCGAGGCTCTTCGACATTTTGCGGCCTTTGAGATCGCGGATGATGCTGGTGAAGAAAACATTCCGGAACGGCACTTCGCCGGTGAATTCCAGCCCGGCCATGATCATCCGCGCGACCCAGAAGAAAATGATGTCCGGTCCGGTGACCAAGTCGTTGGTCGGGTAGAACTTTTTCCGCGTTGCCTCGTCCATCGTGGCGAACGACCAGAGCCAGGAACTGAACCACGTGTCGAGGACGTCGTCATCCTGCCGCCAGTTCTCCTCATCGGCCGGCGCGTCGAGTCCCACGTGCATGACCGAAGGGTCGTCCTTGCCATACCAGACGGGAATGCGGTGCCCCCACCACAGCTGGCGGCTGATGCACCAGTCTCGGATGTTGGTCATCCAATGCTCGTAAATTTTCGCCCAGCGCTCGGGTACGAAGCGGATCTTGCCCGAAACCACCGCGTCGAGCGCGGCGGGCACCTGCGGGTATTTGAGGAACCACTGTTCGCTCAGGCGCGGTTCGATCGGGACGTCGGCACGCTCGCTGTAGCCGACATTGTTCTCGTAATCCTCCACCCGCACGAGCAGCCCCATATCCTCGAGCTTTTGCGCCGCGGCCTCGCGCGCGGCGAAGCGTTCCATTCCGGCGAACTCCGGTCCGGCCGATTCGTTGAGCGTGCCGTCGGGATTCATCACGTCGATGACTTCCAAGCCATGACGCAGTCCGATCTCGAAGTCCGCTTTGTCGTGCGCGGGGGTCACCTTGAGCACGCCGGTGCCGAAGGTCATGTCGATGTGCGTGTCGCCGATGATCGGGATTTGCGCCTTCGGGAACGGACGCACCGCATGCTTGCCGATGAAGCGCGCGAAACGCGGGTCGTCCGGATGCACCGCCACCGCGGTGTCGCCCATCAGGGTCTCGGGGCGCGTCGTGGCGATCTCGAGGTATGTCCCCGGTTCCTCCGCCACTTCGTAACGCATGACATAGAGCTTGCCCTTGGCGGGCTTCATGATGACTTCTTCGTCGCTCAACGCGGTCTGCGAGACCGGACACCAGTTGACCATGCGCTTGCCGCGGTAAATGAGGCCCTGCGCGTGCAATTTGACGAACACCTCCTGCACCTGGCGCGAGTAATCCTCGTCCATGGTGAACCGCTCGCGGTCCCAATCGCAGGAACATCCCAGTCGTTTGAGCTGCTTGATGATGATGCCGCCGTGCTTTTCCTTCCACGTCCACACGCGCTTGAGAAATTCTTCGCGTCCGAGATCGCGCCGCGTCTTTCCTTCCTCCTTGCGCAGCTGCCGCTCGACCACGGTCTGCGTGGCGATGCCCGCGTGGTCCGTTCCCGGCAACCACAGCACCTCTTTGCCCTGCTGCCGCGCCCGCCGGGCCAGAATGTCCTGCAGCGTGTTGTTGAGCACATGACCCAGCGTCAGCACGCCGGTCACGTTGGGCGGGGGAATGACGATGGAAAATCCGGGCTTGGCAGACGCCGGATCGGCCGAGAAGCAACCCTCTTTGATCCACTCCCCATACCACCGCTCTTCCACGGCACCGGGCTCGTAAGCTTTGGAAATTTCGGACATCGGACCGGCCATCATTCCGGATTTTGCGCCCCCCTGCAAATCGCTTTCCGTCCCCCGGATCGGGAACGTCACCGGGCCTGCCCGGACGGCCGGGTGTCCACCGGGCCCGCCCGCAGAAAGTTCGCGGCCAAAGCTTCATAGAGCGCGACCGGACAGATCCGCCGTGACACTTCGTAGGCGACGATAGCCGCCACGCCGAGGGGCAGGGTGAAAGCGATCGCCCCGGTCATTTCCACCACGATGATGAACGAAGTCATGGGACTCTGCACCACGCCGGAAAAGTAAGCCACCACCCAGAGGAGAATGATCCCCTGCGCGGTCGCTCCACTCCAGGCGAACCAACCGGCGGTCAAATGACCCAACCCCGCGCCCGCCGAAAAAGACGGATCGAACAACCCGCCCGGAATCCCCGTCAGCAGGACAAGCATGGTCGCCGCGGCGCGCTGCACGGCATACCACGGCCCGATCTTCTCGCGTGTCTCGGCCATGGCGGCCACGTCTTCCGCGGACAGCGTGGCCAGATACTGCGGACTGTCCTGCAGGATCAGGGCGCGCGCCTGATCGTAGCCCGTGCCCAGAGTGGTCCCGTTGGAAAACCACGCCAGCCCCGCGCTCAGCAGCCCGATGACGATGGCCACAGGCAGAAAATTCCTGCGGATGGCGCGCGAGACATGCGGCACGACGAGAAGCAGCACTTTGGCGAACAGTCCGCCCAGCGCCCCGCCAACGACGCCGATGACCAGCACCGCGACCCACGGACCCGGCGTGAGATACTCGAGCGGAAGCAGGCGGTCGTAATCGACGCGCCCGTAGAAAAAATAATTACCGAGGAAAGCCATGCAGACGATGCAGGCCACCATGACCGTGCGCACGATCGTTCCGAGGTTCTCCTTGTCGAAACGCCGCCCGATTTCCTCGAAGGCGAAAACGAGCCCCGCGATCGGCGCATTGAACGCCGCGGAAATGCCCGCCGCCCCGCCGCCCATGATCAATCCCCGCTCCATCAGATGCCGCGGAAAATGCGTCCACTTGCTCACCAAATGCATAAAGCAGGCGCCAAGTTGGACCGAGGGCCCTTCGCGTCCGATGGACAAAAAAGAAAACAAACCCAATCCGGTGAGCAGCGCTTTCCCGACGATGATGCGCCCCGAAAGCAGGCGGTCGCGCAATTCACCCGGGCCGGCCTGCAGCACGGCAATCACCTGCGGAATCCCCGTGCCATCGGTCCACGGAAAAACGCGGTCGCGCAGCCAGAGAATGAGCACCAACCCGCCCGGCATGATGAGGAAGACGGCCCAAGGCGCCGCTTCCCAGACGATTTTCGACAGCCCGGTCGACCCGCGGTCGAACAACGCAAAAAGCAAAGCCCCGAAGCCGGCGAACACCGCACCGACCAGCGCAGCCCCGAGCGCTTTCCAACTGCTTTTCTCTTCGGCCTCCTGCACGCCGCGCATTGTGGCCGGATCATCTGCCCCGGCCAACCCGCAATCTCACCACGCCCCGCGCAGCATCATGGCAATGAAGGCCAGCAGCGCCGCCACCGCCGCCGCCCACCAAACCCAACCGATCCCTTCCGGTTTCACCTCGTTCCCGAATTCCCTCTTCACAAACTCGTCGTAATCGAACTCCTCGTCCGGCAAATCGAGCCCGCCCGATGTGTCCGCATCCTCCCTCCATCCCGATCGCTCATCCGCCCCGCATTCCGGACAAGCCGCCGCCCCGCGCGGCACCTCCTCGCCGCAAACCGGACAAACCTCGGGCGTTTCCATTTCTTCCTCCGTGTCCTCTGCGCCCTCTGCGGTTTAGTTCCCCTCCAGCAACGCGGCCAAAAAACCCCGCGTGTCCGACAAATCCTCGAACAAAAAATCCGGCTTGTGCGCCGCCAGTTCGTCCGTGCCGTAGCTCCCCGTGGCGATGGCCACCGCGACAAACCCCGCCGCCCGCGCGCAGTCGATGTCCCGCGGCGTGTCGCCTATGACAAAGACATCCTCCGCCTCGAAACTCATCCCGTGACGCTCCGCCGCGCGCGAATGCGCCACTGGACCGAGCTTGTTGCGGTCCACGTGGTCATCGGCAAAGGCCCCGAATTCGAAAAAGTCCCACACCCCGTAATGCGAGAGCTTTAACTCCGCCCCCTTCTCGATATTCCCCGTGAGCAGTCCCAGCACACAGTCCTCCCGCCCGTGCAGGGCCTCGAGAAGTTCGACAATCCCCGGCAACACCCGCCCCTCGCGCCGCGGCAATTCGAGCGCCAGATGATGCACATAGCCGTCGAACAAATCCGCAATATTCTCCGGCGTCGGCGGAATGTCGTGCGCCGCAAACATCTGCCGCGCAATGGCCCCGTCGGTCGAACCGGCGAAGGAAATGGAAGACAAATCGTCGTCCACCCCGAAACGCTCCTTGAGGGCCAACCGCAGCGCATGCTCCCCCGCCCGCCCCGTGAGCAAGAGCGTCCCGTCGATGTCGAAAAGCAAAAGTTTTTTCCCCGCCATCCGGCGATCTTACGCCGCCCCAAGCTCGAGGGCGAGCGTCTCTCTGCATCGCGCAAATCGCTTCTGTAGCCGCGGCACTCTGTGCCGCGTTCCACGCTACAAAACGCGGCACAGAGTGCCGCGGCTACAAAGACTCACTCCACCGGCACCAACGAAACCGCCGACACACTCCCGTCGCCCAACACCATCACACCCGAGAAATCCCTTTGCCCTTCGTCGGCCACGCGCAAATTCAGCACCATCAAGCCATCCGGCGTGATCGCGGCCAGACCATCACCCAAGGCAAGACCCTCCGCCTTCTGCACGCGCTCGCCCGATCCGACGGTCAATGTTTTCACAATGTCTTCCCCGGCAATGACCATCCTTTCCTCATCCTGCGAGCCGTCGGCCTTTTCGCGCCGCGCGGTGTAAGTCCCGTTGAAATCCGCCACCTCGAACTGCGCATCGGTCACGTCCGCATTGCCGACAAAGATCGTCTCCTCGCTCGCCTCTCCCGAGCCTTCCTGCGACCACAACCCGACCAGCGACATCCCCTCCGCCTGCGGCACTGCGCCGTAAATGGCCACCCCGCCCTGCAGGGCCACGCCGAGCGTCATGCCGACGACCACCCCCGTGCCGAACGTCTCGCGTTCGCCCGTTTTCCATTGCATGAGCACGAGCCCGTCTTTGACCCGCACCGTCACCTCGCCTTGGTAAGCCGAACCGTCCGGATTGCGTCCGCTCACCGCATGCGTGCCCTCGAGCGAAGCCATGTCGAAGGTGTGCTCGTCCGCCGCGCGCACCATGCAGCATGCCAAGACGGCCAGAAAGAGCACAGGTAGGACCAGAGCAGAGCGGGAGTTTCTCATAAGATACCCGATGCATAGTCCACACACTGCGGGAGTCAACGCGGATCGGCCCGCGCGCGGGCTTGCACGCCCACGCCCGCGTGCCAAATCTATCGCCATGCCCGAGCGCGTCCTTGCCGTTGATCCGTCCCTGCGCGGCACCGGCTATGCCGTGCTCGAGACCTCCGGCGGCAAAATGCGCGCCCTGACCTACGGCGTGGTCAAAAATCCACCCAAGCTCGCCGCCCACCAGTGCCTGCGCGCCATCCACGACACCCTCTCGCGCATCGCCGCCGAGCACGAACCGACCAGCTTCGCCATCGAAGGGGTCATCTACGTGCAGAATGTCCGCACCGCCATCATCCTCGGCTCGGCCCGCGGTGCCGCGCTGCTCGTCGCCGCCGGACACAACCTCGAGGTGCACGAATACGCCCCGCGACTAGTCAAGCAAGCCGTGGTCGGACGCGGCGGCGCGCAGAAAGACCAGGTCGCCTTCATGATCCGCGCCCTGCTCGGACTGAAAGAAACCCCGCCCTCCGACGCCGCCGATGCGCTGGCCATCGGCATGACCCATTTCAACCGCCGCGCCACGGCCATCCGATGAGCGCCCCGCAAACCCGCTGGCTGGGCCGCATCGGCTACACCCCCGCGCTCGAGCTGCAGGAAAAAACCGTCGCCGCCCGCGCCGCCGGTGAAGCCCCCGACCAAATCTTCTTCCTCGAGCACGATCCGGTCTACACCATCGGACGCAAGCGCGACCGCTCCAGTCTCGGCGACGCCCCGCTCCCGCACCCGGTGGAAGAAATCAACCGCGGCGGACAAGCCACCTTCCACGGACCCGGACAACTTGTCGGTTATTTCATCTTCGACCTGCAAAAACTCACCCCCGACCTCCACGTCTTCCTCCGCTGGATCGAGGAAGGCCTCATCGCGCTGCTGGCCGCATACGGACTGAACGCACAACGCCGCGAGGGCCTCACCGGCGTGTGGATCGAAGACCGCAAGATTGCCAGCATCGGCGTCGGCGTGCGCCGCTGGATCACCATGCACGGATTCGGACTCAACGTCGGCCCCGACCTCTCCGGCTTCGAGTCCATCACCCCCTGCGGCATCCAAGGCGTCACTATGACATCACTCTCGCGCGAACTAGGCCGCAACATCCCGGTCGAAGAAGTCGCCGACCAAGCCGCCCAAATTTTCCGCAAGCACTACGCCTCTCTCTCAACCCTCAACCCTCAACCCTCAACTCAGCAGCCATGAAATGGCTG
>CAZJGQ010000017.1:0-25338 GCA_964545425.1 uncultured Chthoniobacter sp.
CAAAAAGTTGCCCGTTGGCCTGCAAATCATGGCGCCGGCCTTCGAAGAAGCCCGCTTGCTGCGCATCGCCCGCGCTTACGAAGCCGCTAGGGCTGATTAATTCCCGCCGACGATCTCTTCGATCTTGGAGAGGACTTCCTGGGGCGACTGCCATTCGTTGCCCGGTTGGGCAGTAACGGCATTTCCCTGGTCGTCGATCAGCACAAGGTAGGGGATGCCGCTGGAACCGAATTTCTGAAAGGTCTCACTTTGCGCCTGGTCGAACTTCACCGCGGGCCAGGGCATGTTGTCACCCTTGATGTATTCCTCCATGGCCGCTTGGCCGCGGTCCGAGCTGACAAAGACCAACTCGAAGTCCGGGTGCTTGGGTTTAAAGCTGTTATACCAATCGACGAGTTTCGGTGTTAACATGCGGCAGGGCGGACACCAGTGCGCCGAGAAATAGAGTGCGGTGTATTTCGGCGAGCCTTCGACGGCCGGGCCGGTCAGGTCACCTTTGATTGTGTCGAAAAAGTTTCCCGAATGGAGTGCCGATCTTTTCACCTCGGGTGGTTGAGGTCGGGACATTTCCGGTTCGCAGGCTGCGACAAAAAGCGAAAGACAGCAGACAAGCAAAATGTTGGTTTTCATTATTGGACTCTCGCTCCGCATCGGGGTTTTTGCAATCCGGCATCCGGTCATCTTTGTTGTTTGTGTTTTTTGCCCACTAGAAACATATTTTTTGCCATGACTCCGCGGGTCGCCTTGCTGGCCATGGCCTGCCTCGCGTCAGCGTCAGCCGGGCCGATCGTCCGCGAGCCGGGCGCTATTTATCTGTCCGATTTCCACGAGAAACTGCCGCGGTTCCGACTCGTGGGCCCCGCACCCTGCTACTTCGAAGCGTCCATGCAGCGCTATGCCGGGACGCTGCGCTTTCCCCAGGCGGTGCAATTGGACGCCATCTCGGCCGCCGGCATGCTCCGCGTGCGCGGCAACGCCCAGCAGGGCGGGGTGGCGGCGTGGATCGAACCGCAATACGTGACCGGCCTGCCGGAAAACTACCTCGAGATCGCCACGCGTGCCGAGCAGCGGCGCCGTGAGGTGGAGGAACTCATCGCGCGCAAGGAAGTGGCCATCGGCATGTCGCTCGAGGAAGTGACGCGCAGTCTCGGCAAGCCACAGAAGCGCTCGAGCAAGACCGGGCGCGAAGCTTCCACCCAGACCTACGAATACATCAAATACGAGCTCATCCCCCAGACGCTCTACTCGCCTTCGTATGTCCAATCCATCACCGGTGTGCGGCCCGATCCGCGGGCCCGCTTGGAAACCGTCGTGGTGCGCGGTGGCTACGGTTATGACGCGTCCACCATTTACGTGAAAGTTCCGGTCGGCACCATCACCGTCGGTTTCGTCAACGGCTTGGTCGAGACGGTTGAAGAATCCGAGGGCACGTTGACCGGCGCCAACGCCTCCATCGTCGTGCCGCCGATCAACCTCGTCTGGTAGGAGCCGATCCGGGCTTTACAAATCCGGCCCGCGGGAGCATTTCCTCGGTCATGGACGCAGCGTCCGATTTCCTCCATGCCCGCTACGAAGTGCGGCGGGCCGACGGCTCTGAATTCGGTCCGGTCAGCGCTTGGACCCTCGCCGAATGGCGGGAAAGCAAGCGTGTCTTCGACACGGACGAAATCCGCCGCATCAACGGCGAGACCGACCGCGAGTGGGTCACGATCCGCGACTCGGATTTTCTGCGCAACATCCCCGACGAGCCGCTCGGCTGGGTCGAGGACGCCTGACCGCATTTTCCCCTTGCCGCGGGCTCGGGGCGGGTGATCATTCCCATCCGCGCTGCGGGTGTAGTTCAATGGTAGAACGGCAGCTTCCCAAGCTGCATACGAGGGTTCGATTCCCTTCACCCGCTCCCCATTCTTGAACGGCTGCCGCACCTGCGCGGTCTCACCACCACGATGTTCCGACTCCTTGCTCTCGCTGCCCTTTTCCTGCCTTCAATCTCCACGGCCATGGAAATGAATCCGCAAAAAAGCACCGAACCTGCCCCGCTCATTCCGCTGCGCGATTTTTTCCGCAATCCCGAGGGCGCTTCCTACCGCGTCAGTCCGGGCGGCGACTACATTTCGTGGCTCGCTCCCTGGGAGAACCGCCTCAACGTCTTTGTCCAACCCTCCGACGGCAGCGGCGAACCCCGCCGGCTGACCGACGCAACCAAGCGCGACATCTCGGGCTATTTCTGGGCGGCGAAGGACCAGGTCGTTTACCTTCAGGATGACGGTGGCGACGAAAATTTCCACCTCTACGCTGTCGACGTCGACGGCAGCAACCGGCGCGATCTCACGCCTTTCCCCGGCGTCCGTGTCGGCGTGGTCGACGACCTGCGCGACGACGAGGACCACATTCTTATCAGCATGAACAAACGCGACGCGCGCGTTTTCGACGTTTTTCGCCTCAACACCCGCAACGGCGAAATGGAATTGGTCGCCGAAAATCCCGGCAGCGTTTCCTCGTGGATCACCGATCACGATGGCCAAGTGCGCGCCGCGGTGCAGACCGACGGTGTGAACAGCGAACTCCTCACCCGAGCCAGCCCCGACGAGCCCTTCCAAAAGGTCCTCAGCACCAACTTCCGCGAAAGCGTCAGCCCGCTCTTCTTCACCTTCGACAACAAGGAGCTCTACGCATCGTCCAATCTCGGACGCGACAAGTCCGCCATCGTTCGCCTCGATCCTGCCACCGGAAAAGAAATCGAGGTCCTTTTCGAGCATCCCGAGGTCGATACAGGCACGCTCTTGGCCTCGGACAAACGCAAGGTCATCACCGCCGCCGCCTTCACCCGCGACAAGCAGGAATACCATTTCTTCGACGACTGGCGCCGCGAGTTGCAGGAAAAATTGGAAAAGAAGCTGCCCGGTAAGGAAGTCGCGCTCAGCTCGATGAACCGCGATGAGGACAAATTTATCGTTGTCGCCCACAGCGACCGCTCTCGCGGGACTTTCTACTACTATGACAGCAATACGGACGAACTCCGCAAACTGGCCGAGGTTTCCCCGTGGCTCGACGAGTCGAAGCTCGCCCCGATGGAGCCGGTTCGCATTCCCGCGCGGGACGGTCTCGAGTTGCCCGGCTATCTCACCCTGCCTCCCGGGGTCGAACCGAAGAACCTTCCCGCCGTTCTCCTCGTGCACGGCGGACCGTGGGCCCGCGACGAGTGGGGCTTCGACGGAGCCGCGCAGTTCCTCGCCAACCGCGGCTACGCCGTCCTGCAGGTTAATTTCCGCGGTTCGACCGGTTACGGACGCGAATTCTGGGAGAAAAGCTTCAAGCAATGGGGCAAAGCCATGCAGGACGACCTCACCGATTCGGCCAAGTGGCTCGTCGATCGCGGCATCGCCGATCCCAAGCGCATCGCCATCTATGGCGGCAGCTACGGCGGCTACGCGGCCCTCGCCGGCATGGCCTTCACGCCCGACGTCTACGCCGCCGGAATCAGTTTCGTCGGTCCTTCGAACATCTTCACCCTTCTGGCCAGCGTCCCGCCGTATTGGGAACCCTACCGCCAGATGCAGTATGAAATGATCGGCAATCCGGAGACGGAGAAGGAACTCCTCACCGCCGCCTCGCCGCTTTTCTCCGCGGACAAAATCAGCGCCCCGCTTCTCATCGCCCAGGGCGCCAACGATCCGCGGGTGAAAAAAGCCGAGAGCGACCAGATTGTTGAAGCCCTGAAAAAACGCGGCATCGACGTCCCCTACATCGTGAAAGACAACGAAGGCCATGGCTTCGCCAACGAAGAGAACCGCCTCTACTTTTACCGCGCCGTCGAGCGCTTTCTGGCCAAGCACCTCGGTGGTCGTGCGGAGGAAAGCGACGAAAAGATTCCCGAGCTGGATGGCGCCAATAGTTCTACCGGCGCGCAGCCTTGATTGTGGTCACCGACCGGGTGCCATTTCGAGGAGGTGGCCTTTGAGGTAGGAGGATTCGGGGAGGCCGAGGATAATGGGGTGGTCGGGGCGTTGGGTGTAGCTGGCGCGGAGGCGGGCGGTCTTCTTGGCGTCGACCATGGCGTCGCGGATGACGTCGAGGAAGATGCTGTCGCTAACGTGGTGGGAGCAGCAGAAGGTGGCAAGGAGGCCGCCGTTGCCGAGGAGTTGGGCGGCGCGGAGGTGGATTTCTTTGTAGCCGCGGAGGGCGTCGTTGAGGCGGGCGCGGTCGCGGGTGAAGCTCGGGGGGTCGAGGATGATGAGGTCGTATTGGTCGCCGCGGGTCATGGCGGATTTGAGCCAGTCGAAGACGTTGGTTTCGGTGACGTTGAGGCGGACGTTGTTGCGCTGCGCGTTGGCTTCGATCGCGGCGCACGCGTCGGCAGAGATGTCGAGGGCGGTGACTTCGCTGGCGCCGGCCTTGGCGCAGGCGAGGGCGAAGCCGCCTTGGTTGCTGAAGCAGTCGAGGACGCGCTGACCCTGCGCATGCTGCGCGACGAGGGCGTAGTTGTCGGCTTGGTCGAGGTAGAGGCCGGTTTTTTGTCCGCCGGGGAGTTCGAGGCCGAATTTGACGCCGGCGAGGGTGACTTCCATCGGTCCGGGGGCTTGGCCGCGAAGGATTGTGGTGTGCAATTCGAGGCCTTCGGCTTTGCGCACGGGGGCGTCGTTGCGGGCGATGATACAGGACGGTTTGAGAATTGCCTCGATGGCATCGGCGATGAGGTTTTGGCGCTGATCCATCGCGAGGGTCAGCGTCTGCAAAACCACGCAGTCGCCGTAGCGGTCGACGATGAGGCCGGGGAGTCCGTCGCTTTCGCTCCAGACTTCGCGGCGGGCGCGGGGGTCGAGGCCGAGTTTGTCGCGGTATTCGCTCGCCATCGTGATGCGGCGGCGGAAGAAGTCGGCGTCGAGGTCCTGGCGCTGACGCGAGAAGCGGCGGGCGGGGATTTTCGAGCGGCTGTTGTAGATGGCGCTGCCGAGGAAGCGGTCGCGCTGGTCTTTCAGTCCGACGACGGCGCCGTCTTCCGGCTTGCCGGTGACCTTGAGCACTTCGTTGTCGTGGACCCAATCGTGTCCGTGGAAAACGCGCGCGCGGGGGCGGACGATGATGTTCGCCATGCGGTTCAGTAATCGAGGATGGCCTCGGGGCGGACGGTGGGGGCGGGGGTGCCTGGTTTTTCGGGGTATTCGAAGATGCGGCCTTCGTAGTTGCGGAGGACGACTTTTTCGTTGTCGTGATAGACGACGTAGCCGGGGCTGACGGGGACTTTTCCGCCGCCGCCGGGGGCGTCGATGACATACTGCGGCACGGCGTAGCCGGTGGTGTGTCCGCGCAGGGATTCGATGATCTCGAGGCCTTTGGCCACGCTGGTGCGGAGGTGGGCGGACCCGTGGATGAGGTCGCACTGGTAGAGGTAGTAGGGGCGGACGCGGCAGCGGAGGAGTTTGTGGATGAGGGCGCGCATGGTGTCCGGGTTGTCGTTGACGCCGTCGAGGAGGACGCTCTGGTTGCCGAGCGGGATGCCGGCGTCGGCGAGGCGTCCGAGCGCGTCGCGCACTTCGGTGGTCAGTTCGCGCGGGTGGTTGACGTGCACGCTCATCCAGAGCGGGTGGAATTCTTTGAGCATGGCGCAGAGCTCGGGCGTGATGCGCTGCGGGAGGAATATGGGGACGCGGGAGCCGATGCGGAGGAATTCGATGTGCGGGAGGGCGCGGAGGCGGGAGAGGATTTTGCGGAGCTTGTCGTCGGAAAGAAGGAGGGCGTCGCCGCCGGAGAGGAGGACGTCGCGGACTTCGGTGTGTTTTTCGAGATATTCGTAGACCGCCTCGAAGTCGGTCTCGAGTTCCTGTTCGCCGACGCCGCTGACCACGCGGCTGCGGGTGCAGTAGCGGCAGTAGCTGGCGCAGCGGTCGGTGACGAGGAAGAGGACGCGGTCGGGGTAACGATGGACGAGTCCGGGCACGGGCATGTGCGAGTCCTCGCCGCAGGGGTCGGCCATTTCGCCGGGGGTGACGACGGCTTCGCCGGCTCGCGGGATGACTTGGCGGCGGATGGGACAGTCCGGGTTGTCCGGCTCGATGAGGTTGAAATAATGCGGCGTGATGGCGAAGGCCAATTTGTTGCGGGTGAGGAGAAGTCCCTCGCGCTCGTCGGGGGTGAGGCGGAGATATTTTTCGGCTTCTTCGAGTGACGTGATGCGGTGGCGGAGTTGCCAGCGCCAGTCGTTCCATTCGGCCTCGGTGGCGTCGGGCCAGAAGCCGGGGGTGTGGGTGCGGAAGTCGCGGGAGGGAGGGTTCATGGATTTCAGGCAGCGGCCCGCTGGGGCCAGCGGGCCCTACCGGAGAGGTTGGGTTGTCGCATGCTCTGACTGCTCACGCTTTGACGCGTTCAATATGCGCGCCGACGTCGTTGAGTTTGTCGTCGATGTGTTCGTAGCCGCGGTCGATGTGGTAGACGCGGTTGACCTCGGTGACGCCGTCGGCTTGCAGGCCGGCGAGGAGGAGGGCGGCGGAGGCGCGGAGGTCGCTGGCCATGACGGGCGCACCGCTCAGCGCGCCGTTGCCGGTGATGAAGGCGGTGGGCGTTTCGAGGCGGATTTGCGCGCCCATGCGGGCCAGTTCGGCGACGTGCATGAAGCGCTGGGGGAAAATGTGGTCGGTGATGACGCTTTCGCCAGGGGCGCGGACGAGAAGCGCGCACATCTGGGCCTGCATGTCGGTGGGGAAACCGGGATACGGGCTGGTCTCGAGGTGGAGCGGGCGGAGTCCGCCATTGGGCGAAACGGTCACACTGCGCTCCGCGGTGGCGACTTTGAATCCAGCGGCGCGGAGGGGTTCGAGAACAGACTCGAGGTGGTCGGGGCGGACGTGGTTGACGGTGAGCGTTCCGCCGGTGATGGCGCCGGCCACGAGCATGGTGCCGGCTTCGATGCGGTCGGGGATGACGGTGTAGTCGGTGCCGTGGAGTTCTTTGACGCCTTCGATGACGATGCGGCGGGTGCCGGCGCCGGTGATGTTTGCGCCGAGGGCGTTGAGGAAGTTGGCCAGGTCGACGACTTCGGGTTCCTCGGCGGCGTCTTCGATGATCGTGGTGCCTTCGGCGAGGACGGCGGCCATCATGATGTTGTCCGTGCCGAGCACGGTGGTGCCGTATTTGCCGCTCATGGTCACTTCGGCGCCGCGCAGGCGCGGGGCGAGGACTTTGACGTTGCCGCCGGTGACGCGGACGGCGGCGCCGAGGGCTTCGAAACCGCGGAGGTGGAGATCGATGGGGCGGTCGCCTATGACACAACCGCCGGGGAGGGAGACGCAGGCTTCGTGTTCGCGCCCGAGGAGCGGTCCGAGCACGCAGACGGAGGCGCGCATTTTGCGGACGAGTTCGTAGGGGGCTTCGGTGCGGATTTTGTCGGCTTTGATCACCACCGTGCCGCTGGCGCGCTCCACTTCGCAACCGAGGGCGCTGAGGATGGTCAGCATGTAGTGGATGTCGCTCAGGTCGGGGACGCCGCGGATGACGCAGGGTTCGCGGGTGAGGAGCGCGGCGGCGAGGATGGGGAGGGCGGAATTTTTCGATCCGCTGATGCGCACCGTGCCGTTCAGCTGGCGTCCGCCGTGAACAAGAATCTTATCCATGAAAACCGACCGCGAAACGCGGGATGTTTTGATAGTCAGAACGGAGAGAAATGTCCCGAAATTTGCGCGCTGTCAGTAGGGCGTTAACTGCATCCGCTTGGCCTGCGCCGATTTCCAAGAGGAGCGCGCCGCCGGGGCTGAGGTGGTCGGGTGCGGTGTCGATGAGCCGTCGGATGAGATCCAGTCCGTCGGGGCCGCCATCGAGCGCAGTGACGGGATCGTGGCGGACCTCGGGAGAGAGGGTGGGGATTTCGTCCGCGGGAATGTAGGGAAGGTTGGCGATGATGAGGTCGAACTTGGTGTTGCTTGTCGGGAGAAGGTCGGCTTGGTGAAAAGTGATGCGCTCGGTGAGCGCGTGGCGCGCGGCGTTTTCCGCGGCAAGGGCGAGGGCGTCGGGCGAGAGGTCGATGGCGTGGATGGTGGCAGAGGGAAGTTCCAGAGCGAGGGTGAGGGCGATGACGCCGCTGCCGGTGCCGATGTCGAGGATGGCAGGTGAACTTTTCGCTTTGGCGAGTTCGAGCGCGAGTTCGACAAGTTGCTCTGTCTCGGGGCGGGGAATGAGGGCGCGTTTGTCGCTGGCGAAAGTGCGTCCGTGGAATTCGGCGGTGCCAAGGATGTGCTGCAGCGGTTCGCGGGCGCCGCGGCGTTTGACCAGGTCGCGCAGCGGGGCGCGTTCGGCTTCGGTGAGCGGGCGGTCGAATTGCAGGTAAAGCTCCATGCGTTTCAGTCCGAGCGCGTGGGCTAAAAGATGCTCGGCATTGAGGCGTGGGTTTTCCACGCCGCGGTCGGCGAGGTAGCGCTCGGTGCCGCGTAGGACTTCCAAGAGCGGGAGGGTGTCAGGCATGCGAGATGAGGTAATAACCGCAGAGGGCGCAGAGAACGCAGAGGGGTTTGCAGCGAAAGTTTTTCTGTCCTCCTGCGTGCTCTGTGTTCTCTGTGGTTAAAAAAAGAAAAGCATTTTTAGGAAAGGCCGGCTTCGGCGAGGCGGTCTTCCATGTCGCGTTGCTGCAGGGCACCGACCATTTCATCAAGGTCGCCTTCGATCACGCGGTCGAGATTGTAGAGGGTCAGGCCGATGCGGTGGTCGGTGATGCGGTTTTGCGGGAAATTGTAGGTGCGGATTTTTTCCTCGCGGCCGGCGCGGCCGATCAGGCTGCGGCGATGGGCGGAATATTTGGCTTCTTCCTCGTTGCGTTTGTCCTCGAGGAGGCGTGTGCGGAGGATTTCCAAAGCGGCCGCTTTGTTCTTCTGCTGGGAGCGTCCGTCCTGACAGCGAACAATTTTCCCCGTCGGGATGTGGAGGATCTGCACGGCGGAGTCGGTCGTATTGACACCTTGGCCGCCCGGGCCGCCCGAACGGCAGACCTCGATGCGGAGGTCCTGCGGGCGGAGTTCGATGTCGACTTCCTGTGCTTCGGGCAGGACGGCCACCGTCGCGGTCGAAGTGTGGATGCGGCCCTGGGCTTCGGTCGCGGGGACGCGCTGCACGCGGTGCACGCCGCTTTCGTAGCGGAGGCGGCGGAAGACGGCGTCGCCGATCACTTTGAAGATGACTTCCTTGAATCCGCCGAGGCCGGAGGGGCTGGAATCGATCGACTCGATCTTCAGTCCGTGCGATTCGGCGTAGCGCTGATACATGCGGTAGAGATCGGCGGCGAAGAGCGCGGCCTCGTCGCCACCGGTGCCGGCGCGGATTTCCACGATGGCATTGCGGTCCTCGGCTTCGTCGGGAGGGAGGAGGGCGAACTGGATGTCGCGGTCGAGGACGGCGAGGCGTGCTTCCATTTGCGGAATTTCCGCCGCAGCGAGTTCGGCCATTTCGGGATCGGTGCCGGCGGCGAGTTCCGCGTTCTCTTTCAGCTGTGTGCGGAGGCGCTGTGCTTCGTCGTCCGCCTCGGCCAATTCCTTGAGCCGCGCCTGCTCGCGCATGACATCCCGTGCTTTGGCCGGGTCGGCATAGAAATCGTCGGAGGAAACGAGTCGGTCCAACTCGGCCAAGCGCTCGCGTTTTTTGGCGATGAGCGGGGCGAGATCCATGAAAAGAAAAACGGCGACCGGCCGCGGGGCGGCGCGATCACCGTGTCAGCAACAAACCAGCTAAGCTTTCTTGGCGCGGGCGGCTTTGACCGACCCGTAGCGGCGGGAGAATTTCTCCACGCGTCCGGCGGTATCGATGAACTTCTGCTCGCCGGTGAAGAAAGGGTGGCAAGCCGAGCAGATGCCGATCTTCAAATTCTTGCGGGTCGAGCGCGTGTGGTAGACCGCCCCGCAGGTGCAGGTGATCGTCGTCTCGGTGTAATCGGGATGCAGGTCGGCTTTCATGGAAACGAAAAGGTCGAGTAAAATAGGAGCACAGCCTTCCCATGGCAAGCAAAAGAGGGCCTCTTGCCGCTTCAGAGGCGCGCGGGCAGGATGGCGGGATGCCACCCCCGAAAGACGCCCCTGCCGACGGCCTGTCCGGCCTGGTCGAAAGGGTCACTTTCCACAACGAGGACACCGGGTTCGCCGTCCTCAAGGTGAAGGTCAAAGGTCGCCGCGACCTCGTCGCCGTGGTCGGGGTGGTGGCGGCCGTCTCGCCGGGTGAATGGATTACCGCGGAGGGGCATTGGGAGCGCGACCGCGACCATGGCATGCAGTTGCGTGCCACCGGTATCCGTTGTCAGGCGCCGACCTCCGTCGAGGGCATCGAGAAATACCTCGGCAGCGGACTGATCCGCGGGATCGGTCCGGTTTACGCCAAAAAAATGGTGGCCAAATTCGGCGAGAAAATTTTCGACATCATCGAGAACTCTTCGGCCCGCTTGCAGGAAGTCGGTGGCATCGGCGCCGGCCGCCGCCAGCAAATCAAGGCGGCGTGGGCCGAGCAGAAGACCGTGCGCGATATCATGGTTTTCCTGCACAGCCACGGCATCAGCACAAGCCGGGCGTTGCGTGTTTACAAACTCTACGGCGAGGACGCCATCGCCCGCGTGCGGGCCAACCCCTACCTGCTGGCGCGTGACATCCCGGGGATCGGATTCAAGTCGGCTGATACGGTGGGTGAGAAGCTCGGGTTCGGCCACGATTCCATCCTGCGGGCCCGGGGCGGACTGCAGCACGTTTTGGCCGAGGCCACGGGCGAGGGACACACCGCGCTGCCGCGTGCCGCGTTGCTGTCCGCCGCGGCCGAACTTCTCGGTGTCGACGAGGCGGTGGTGGCCGGTGCCCTCGAGCGCGAATTGGCCGACGGTCAGTTGTCAGCCGAGGAAATCGGCGGCGAGAGTATGATCTTTCTCCCCGCCTTGCGCGCGGCCGAGGCGGTCATTGCCGGCACACTACGGAGTCTGGCCTCGCAACCGCCGGCTTATCCGGCGCTGGATTTCGACAAGGCGCTCGATTGGGTGCAGGGCAAGACGGGCAAGGAGCTTTCGCCCAGCCAAGTCGGCGCCCTGCGACAGGTGCTCGCTTCCCGCGTGGTGGTCATCACCGGCGGTCCCGGGGTGGGCAAGACCACCTTGCTCGATAGCCTCTTGAAAATACTCTCCGCGAAAAAGGTGCGCTTCCTGCTCTGCGCACCGACCGGTCGTGCGGCCAAGCGCATGGGCGAATCGACCGGTTGCGCCGCCCAAACCATCCACCGTCTACTCGAAATCCTGCCCTCCGGCGGTTTCAAACGAGGAACGAAGCACCCGCTCGATACGGACCTGGTCGTGGTCGACGAATTTTCCATGGTCGACATACCGCTGATGGCCGCGCTTTGCCGCGCCTTGCCGCCGCGCGGCTCGCTCGTTCTGGTCGGCGACCCGGACCAGCTGCCCAGCGTGGGACCGGGATCAATCCTCTCCGACCTGCTGGTCAGCGGCGTGGTTCCTTCGGTCCGGTTGACCGAAATTTTCCGCCAGGCCGAGACCAGCCGCATTGTGCGGGCGGCGCACGACGTGCGCCACGGCCGGGTGCCGGAAGATGCGGCGGAGAAAAACACCGACTTCGCTTTCCTCCACCGGGAGGAACCGGAGGAAATCGCCGCGCTGGTACTCAAGCTGGTGCGCGAAGAGATTCCGCGGCGCGTCGGACTCGATCCCGTCAGGGACATCCAGGTCTTGGCCCCTATGCACCGGGGAAGTCTCGGGATCCGCGAACTCAACACGGCGCTGCAGGCCGCGCTCAACCCGCCGCGGCCCGACCGTGCGGAAATCGAGCGCTTCGGCGTCAAGTTCCGCGTCGGCGACAAGGTGCTGCAGACGCGGAATAATTATGACAAAGATGTCTTCAACGGCGACATCGGACGCATCGCGGCAATCGATCCCGCCGAACGGCTTGTTTCCATCGACTTCGACGGGCGCCGCGCCACCTACGAGTTCAACGAACTCGACGAGGTCGAGCCGGCCTACGCCATCAGCATCCACAAAAGCCAAGGATCCGAGTTCCCCGCCGTGGTCATCCCGCTGGCCATGCAGCACTTCCTTTTGCTCCAGCGCAACCTGCTCTACACGGGCATCACCCGCGGCAAAAAACTCGTCGTCGTCGCGGGACAACGCAAGGCGCTGGCCACCGCCGTGCGGCAGAACGATATCCGCAAGCGCCACGGCGGCCTGCTCGCGCGGCTCAAGGAATCGTCGTGACGAGGACCGCGCAGGATTCGCCCACCGGCTGGACCGGCGGGGCATTATCCGCCGGCAGCAGGAAAAAGTCGCCGGCCCCGAAAGCGCGCTCGCCGCACACGGCGCGTCCGGCGACGACCGTCACGATGGCGAAATCACCTTGCGGACGGAGGTCTTCCGGTGCGGTGAGGATCTTTTTCTCCACGCGGAAGTGCTCGCATTCGGCGACGACACCGGACGCCGCATGGTCGAGCTCGGGGGCGAAGTCGGTAAAGTCGGTCGAGAGCATGGACTCCTTGATGTGAAGTTCGCGCGGTTTGCCGTCGAGGCCCGTGCGGTTCCAATCGAAAACCCGGTAAGTCGTGTCGCTGTTCTGCTGGATCTCGACGATGAGATTGCCTTCGCCGATGGCATGAAGTCGTCCGCTCGGGATAAAGATGCTGTCGCCCTCGTGCGTGGGCAGGACGTGCAAGCACTCCTCGATCTCGCCGCGGCCGAGTTTTTCCTCGAAGGACGCCTGCGTGGTTCCGGACGACAAACCCGCATAGATGCGGCTGCCGGGGTCGCAGGCGAGGAAATACCAGACTTCGGTTTTCGGTTCGCCGCGGAGTTGTGGAGCGACTGCGGCGGGAGGGTGCACTTGGACCGAGAGGCGATCGCGGGCATCGAGCAGTTTGCAGAGAAGAGGAAAGCGCTCGCCGCGTTGTCCGTGGTGTGCGCCGAAAATGTCCGCGCGATGATCGGTCCATAGTTCATGGAGGGTTTTGCCGCGCAGCGGGCCCTCGGCGACAACGCTCTGTGCCTCGGGCCGGTCGACCATTTCCCAAGCCTCGCCGATCGGTTGCGAACCGGGCAGGGAACGTCCGAGCCGGCTGGAGAATTCGCGTCCGCCCCAAACGCGTTCCTGGTAAATCGGCGTGAAGACAATCGGGTCCATGGCGTCAGGATTTGACCGCAGTGTAAATGCTGACAATGCCCGCGGCGAGCGGGAGGGCGCGCGCCGCGCGGAAATTGTTTTCTTCGATCAGACGGCACATCGCTTGGCCGGAGGGAAAGCTCTCGATCGATTCGCCGAGATATTCGTAGCCGCCGCGGTTGCCGGTGAGGGCTCCGGCGATTTTGGGCAGCACGCGGTGGAGATAAAAGCGATAGAGCGCCGCGAAGGGCGGCCGCGGCATGGAGAAATCGAGAACAAGCAGGTGTCCGCCCGGCGCCAGAACCCGCGACATTTCGCGCAGCGCACCGGGCCACGACTCCATGTTCCGCAGGCCGAAGGCGACGGTCACCGCGTCGAAGGAACCGGCGGCGAAAGGGAGTTTGGTTCCGTCCGCCACGACAAGCGGCGACAGTCCTTTGTCCGCGGCCACCCGCAGCATGGGCAGGCAGAAATCGGCCCCGATGATGTGCGCCTGTGGCAGAGCTTTTTGCAGGGCGAGGGCCAGGTCGCCGCTGCCGGTGGCGAGATCGAGGACGCTGCGGGGTTTCCATCCGGTCACCAGCCGCACGGCACGTGCCCGCCAGAGAAAGTCGAGGCCGCCGGAGAGCAGGTGGTTGGCCAGATCGTAGCGTCCGGCGATGGAACTGAATATGCCGCGGACCTTGGCCGGATTTTGCATCGTGGAAAATGCTCACGAGAGGACTCGAACCTCCACGGGTCACCCCATGCGCTTCTGAGACGCACGCGTCTGCCAGTTCCGCCACGTGAGCAGCAGGAAGGGAGAAAATGCACGCCCCCGCCGCGCTTGTCCACCGGGAAGTGGCGCGGCGGCTTGTCTTGCGCGCGGTGCTCGGCGATCTTTGGGGCTCATGAAGAAATCCGGTTGCGCCCTGCTGGCCCTCTTCCTCGCCTTGTGCGCCAGCCTCTTTTTCAACTTGGTGCTGCTGGCCTTGGTCGGGGCGACGGAAGCCGAGACCCTCGCCGTGCGGGGTTTCCGGCCTGGGCTCGACGAGTTGGTCGTCGAAGAAGGAGAGCCGGGCGCAGGCAAAATCGCCGTCATTCCGGTGCAAGGCATCATCTACACGGATGACGCCACCGAATGGGGCACCTCCATGGTCGACGACATCAAGGGCGCACTGCGCACCGCGTTGGAAGACGACGGGGTCAAAGCCATCGTGCTCGCTGTCGACTCGCCCGGCGGCGAAGTTACCGCGTCCGACATTATCTACAACGAGGTGGCCAAGGCGCAGAAAAAGAAGCCGGTCGTTGTGGCGATGAGTTCGCTCGCCGCGTCCGGCGCCTATTACGTTTCCTGCGCGGCCGACTGGATCGTGGCCAATCCGACGACCTTCACCGGCAGCATCGGCGTCATCATCCAGTCGCTCAACTACGAGGGCCTGTTCGACAAAGTCGGCCTCGACGCCGTCGTCTTCAAGAGCGGGAAATTCAAAGATATGCTGAGCGGATCGCGTCCCATGACGCCCGAGGAGAGCGCCTACGTGGAGGGTATGGTCAAGCAGGTCTACGAGCGGTTTCTTGGCATTGTCGCTTTCAGCCGCAGTCTCGAGGCGGACAAATTGCGCGACACTTTCGCCGACGGCCGCATTCTCACCGGTCAAGATGCGAAGGAAGCGGGGCTGGTCGACCAGCTCGGCTATATCGAGGACGCCTATGACAAAGCGCGCGCCCTGGCCGACGCTCCCGATGCCGGAGTCATCCGTTACCAGTCGGGTCTGAACTTCCAGCGTCTCCTCCGTCTGCTCGGGGCCGGGGCGCAGTCGAAGGTGGAAGTCCAGCTGACGCCGGGGCCGAAGTTCCAGCTCCAGCCCGGCCGGGCTTATCTGCTCCCGGAATTTTACGCGTGGTGAGCGGCGCGCTGTTCTGGGCCGGGTTCGCCGTCCTCGTCGTCCTCACCGCCGCGGGTCTGCGCTATTACCTGCCGCTGGCCCGGCGCGTGCTGGTGGAAAATGGCGGGCGCGTCGAGGATGGCTGGGTGCAGCCTCTCGACGGAGCGGTCGCGCTCATGCTGTGTCTTTGGTTCCTGCTGCTCGGATACGACGCGCTGACGCAGGAGGGAGAACGCACCGTCGGCTTCGACAATGTGGTCAGCGGCGCGGTCATCTACGCCTCCATCGTTCTCTTCCTGCTCGGCCTGCTCGTTTACCGCAACATCCCACCCTCCGGTGTTTTCGGTCTGGGCGGTGAGAAGTTTTTCCCCGTGCTCGGCCGGGCTCTGCTCGCGTTGCTGGCCGCGTATCCGGTCCTCATGCTCGTCCAGTCGATGGTCTTCGGCATCTCGGGAGGGAATCTGCAACCGCAGGAAGTCGTCGAATTCCTGCAAAACGCCGACACCCCGCGAGACCGCATAGCGGTCATGGTCATGGCCGTCGTGGTTGCCCCCGTCGCCGAGGAAGTGATTTTCCGCGGCTACCTTTACCCGGCCGGCAAACGCTACCTCGGTTCCTTCCTTTCCCTCGGTGCGAGCAGCCTGCTCTTCGCCGCGCTCCATGGTCACATGGCGTCCGTTCCTGCGCTCTTCACTCTCGCGGTCTGCCTCGGGCTGGCTTACGAGAAGACGGGCACGCTCCTCGTGCCGATGGTCATGCACGCCGTGTTCAACGCCGTCTCCGTCGCGGCCATCTTGTTCCTCCTGTGAAGCGCGACGGAGAGGACGCAATCGTGGACCGCCTGCGGCGCCTTTTGCCGCGTCCGTCCCGGTTGGTCCATGCCGGCATCGGCGACGACTGCGCTGCTGTGCCGGGCCCGCGACGCGGAATTCTCGAGTTGCTCAAAACCGATTGCGTGGTCGAGGGACGCCATTTTCTGCCGAAGGATCCCGCGGACAAAGTCGGCTGGAAAGCGGCGTGCCGTGCGGTCAGCGACATTGCCGCCTGCGGTGGCTCGCCCCGCTACGCGCTTGTCACCTGTGTGCTGCCCCGCGCCCGCACCGGTCGCTGGCTCGACGGACTTTACCGCGGACTCCGCCGCGCCGCGCGTGTTTACGGTTTCGAAGTGGTCGGCGGCGAGCTGGCGCGGACCGATGGACCTGCCGTGATCAGCGTGGCCATGACCGGGGAAGTTTCGCGGAAGGATTTCGTGCCGCGCGGCGGCGGTCGCCCGGGAGATGTGCTTTATGTCACCGGTGTCCTTGGGGGATCGCTGGCCTCGGGTTGGCATCTGCGGTTCACGCCGCGCGTGGCCGAAGGCCGGTGGCTGGCCGCGAATTTCCGCCCCCGCGCCATGATGGATCTGAGCGATGGACTGGCGGCTGATTTGCCGCGTCTGGCCGCGCGGAGCGGAACGGGCTTTCTCGTCGACCCGTCCCTCATTCCGCGGCGTCGCGGTGCGTCCGTGAGCCAGGCTTTGGGCGAAGGCGAGGATTTCGAGCTGCTTTTCGCTGTCCCTCCCTCCCGCGCCCCGCGGCTTGAGGCGGCTTGGAAGAAACGCTTCCCGCGTGTCCGGCTGACGTGCATCGGAAACCTGACCTCACCCGGCACGGAGCAGGGGCTCGAATCGGGGAACGGGTTCGACCACTTCGCCCTGTGAAAGTCGAGGCCTTCATTTTCGATATCGGCAATGTCTTGGTGCGCTTCGACCACGGTTGTGCTGCTGCCGCGCTGGCGGCCATGGGTGCGGACCTGTCCGACCGCGCCGCGCTCGAGGATCTGGCCGCCCGCTACGAGCGCGGTGCGGTCGACCGTTCTACTTTTCTCGGCAGCCTGCGCTCCATTCTGCGCCACAGTGCCGACGACGCGGACGTTGCCCGCGCTTGGCAGGAAATTTTTGAACCGAACGCGCCGATGTGGGAGCTGGTCGAGAAACTGCACGGCACTTACCCGCTTTACTTGCTCTCCAACACCAACTGCCTGCACCACGAATATCTCGTGCGCGAATACGCGATCTTCGCCAAGTTTTCCGACGGCGTGTTTTCTTACCGTGCGAAAATGATGAAACCCGAACCGGAAATTTTCGGGGTGGCCATCCGGCAGTTCGGCGTTTGCCCGCAGGCGACGGTTTACCTCGATGATTTGTCGGCCAATGTCGAAGCCGCCCGCGGGGCCGGCCTGCGTGCCTTCCAATACCATCCCGACGCGCACGCAGACTGCCTCGCGACGCTGCGCGCTCAAGGCGTGCAATGCGTTTGACTTGGAGTGCGCCGGATCTACGCTCGCGCGCAGTGAAAGAGACGTACGCTCAGCTTGAGGAAATCTATAACCGTCCGTTTTTCGACCTGATCTCGGAGGCCCGGCGGGTCCACCAGCGCCATTGGCCCGGGCGCGAGGTCCAGCTCTGCACGCTGTTGAGCATCAAAACGGGCGCGTGCAGCGAGGACTGCGGCTATTGCTCGCAGAGCGCGCACCACAATACCGACCTCAAACCGGAACCGCTCATGACCACCGGGCAGATCCTGCCTCACGCGCACGCGGCCAAAGCCAACGGCTCGACGCGCTTCTGCATGGGCGCGGCGTGGAAGGGCGTCCGTTCCGGCGACCGCCGCTTCGAGTCCGTCCTCCAAACTGTGCGCGAAGTGAGCAAGCTCGGCATGGAAGTCTGCGTGACCCTCGGCCAGCTCAACGACGAGGAAGCCCGCCAGCTCAAGGAAGCCGGAGTCACCGCCTACAACCACAACATCGATACTTCGCCCGAATATTATCCGGAGATCGTCCGCACCCACACGTTCCAAGACCGCCTCAACACCATCGGTTCGGTCCAGCGCGCCGGCATGCAGGTCTGCTGCGGCGGCATCCTCGGGATGGGCGAGTCGGTCAAAGACCGTCTCCGCATGCTCGAAGTCCTCGCCGGTTTCGATCCGCCGCCGGAAAGCGTGCCGATCAATTGCCTCGTGGCCATTGAGGGCACCCCGTTGGAGAACGCCTCGCCGGTCGACATTTTCGAACTGGTCCGCCTCATTGCCACCGCGCGCCTGGTTCTGCCCATGTCGAAAATCCGCCTCTCCGCCGGACGCACCTCGCTGAGCAAGGAAGGCCAGGCTCTTTGCCTCTTCGCCGGGGCCAACTCGATTTTCTACGGGGACAAGCTGCTGACCACACCGAACCCCGGAGAAAACGAAGACCTCGATCTTCTCGAAACGCTGGACCTGACGCCGCTCGCCCCGCACTCCCCGGCCGGTGTGGCGGTCGCTTGAAGCGGGGTTTCCTTCTGTTCAGATGTAGCCGCGGCACTCTGTGCCGCGAATCTGGACACGTGGCACGGCACAGAGTGCCGCGGCTACAGCGGCCGCTTTGAAAATGCTCTAAGCTTTCGCAAGGGACGCAGGGCGAGGGTTAGCCGCGTAGAGGGTGAAGCCGGCGGTGTCGGTCAGGTCGATGTCGACCAGTTGTCCGGCCAAACTTGCGGGGCCTTCGAAGACGGTGATTTTGTTGCCGCGCGTGCGGCCGGTGAGGCGGGCGTCGTTGTGGCGGCTGGGGCCGGTGCAAAGGACTTCCACCGTGCGGCCGACCATGTCCTGCAATTTTTGCTGCGCGTGGCGGTTGACCACGGAGAGCAGGTCTTGGTTGCGCTCTTCTTTCACTTCTTCGGACAACTGCTCGCCCATCGTTGCGGCCGGTGTGTCTTTGCGCGGCGAGTAGCGGAACACGAAGGCATTATCGAAACCGATTTCGTCGGTCAGCGCGCGCGTGGCGGCGTAGTCTTCGTCGGTTTCGCCGGGGAAGCCGACGATGATGTCGGTGGTGATGGCGATGTCCGGGCAGTTGGCGCGGAGTTTGGCCACCAGCGCGCGGAATTTGTCGGCGGTGTAGCCGCGGTGCATCGCTTTGAGGAGTCGGTCGGATCCGGATTGCAGGGGGAGGTGGACGTGCTCGGCGAGTTTGGGCAGGCGGCCGAAGCAATTGACCAGATCTTCGCGGAAACCGATCGGGTGGGGGGAGGTGAAGCGGAGGCGTTCGAGCCCGTCGACTCCGTGCACGGCTTCGAGCAATTGCACGAACGGGCTGAGGTTCTCGACTTTGGGGAATTCGTGGCGTCCGTAAAGATTGACGATCTGTCCTAGGAGCGTGACTTCCTTGCAGCCGCGTTCGACCAGCTCGCGCACCTCGCCGACAATGCTGCCGATGCGGCGGCTGCGTTCAGAGCCGCGGGTGTCGGGCACGATGCAGAAGGTGCAGCGCATGTTGCAGCCTTGCATGATGGAGACGAAGGCGCTCGGCGGGACGGTGGCGTGGTCGCGGATGGTTTCCTGCGAGCCGGCTTCCTCGTCGGTGTCGACGATGGAAACGCGGAGGTCGTCCATCGCCGTGTCGTGGGCCATTTTGCGGCGCAGGATGGCGTCCACGTGGTCGGCCACTTTGTGGAATTTCTGCGTTCCGACCACGAGGTCGAGGTGGGGGACTTCGGCGAGGAGGGAGGCGCCGCGGCTTTGGGCCATGCAACCGAGGAAACCGTAAACGGTGTGCGGGCGCTTCTTTTGCAGCCGTCCGAGCAGGCCCATTTTGCCGAGTGCTTTTTGCTCGGCCATGTCGCGCACGCTGCAGGTGTTGAGCAGGACGACGTCGGCGTCGTCGGCCTCGGACGTCATCTCGTACCCGCGGGCGACCAGCATTTGCGCGACCTGTTCCGAGTCGCGCTCGTTCATCTGGCATCCGTAGGTTTTGAGGAACACCTTGGGCATCGCGGACAAAAGTAGGCGGCGCGTGCGGCCATTTCCAGCGCGGCTTGCTTTTTCCCGCGTGTCCGCCGCAGATAAGCGCATGGCAACGCCCGCCGAATTGGGATTCCGCATGCCGGCTGAATGGGAGCCGCACGAAGCGGTCTGGTTTTCCTGGCCGCATCCGGACAGCGACAGTTTTCCCGACGCCTACGACCGCATCCCGCGCGCTTACGGGGCGCTCATCCGCGCTGCGGCCGAGTTCGAGCCGGTGCGGATCAATGTGCGCCATGCCGCGGAGGAAGCGGAGGCGCGTCGGCACATCGGCAAGTGCGACAACGTGCAGTTTTTTCCCATCGACACGGATGAACCTTGGTGTCGCGACCACGGGCCGATTTTTCTGGTCAACGACCGCACGGGCGAAGTCGCGGTGGCCGATTTCGACTTCAACTCTTGGGGCCGCAAACTCCCGCGTTGGGAACTCGACCGCCGCGTCCCGGAAGCGATCGCCCGCCGTCTCGGTCTGCGCCATCTGCCCTGCCCGGCGGTGCTTGAGGGCGGCTCGATCGACGTCAACGGAACGGGGTCCGTCCTGACCACCCGCAGTTGCCTGCTCAATCCGAACCGCAATCCTTCGATGAGCGAAGCGCAGATCGAGGACACCCTCCGCCAATGGCTTGGCGTGCGCCATATCCTCTGGCTCGGCGACGGCATCGAAGGCGACGACACGGACGGCCACATCGACGACCTGACGCGCTTTGTCGGCAAGTCGCGTGTCCTCACTGTGGTGGAAGACAACCCGGATGATCCCAACCACGCCGTCCTGCAGGAAAATCTCGAGGCCCTGCGCGCCCTGCGCGACGAGGATGGCAACCCGCTCGACATTGTCACCTTGCCCATGCCGGAAAAGCGCCGTGAGTGGCAGGGCGCCCGTTTGCCTTGCAGCTACGCAAATTTCCTCATCGTCAACGGCGGGGTCCTCGTGCCGTCCTTCGATGATCCGCGCGACGGCGAAGCGGCCCGCATCATCGGGTCCGTTTTTCCCGGGCGCCGCATCGTGCCGGTCGACTGCACCGATCTGATCATCGGCCTCGGTTCCATCCACTGTTTGAGCCAGCAGCAACCGGCCCCGCCGCGCTCTTGACTCGCCCCGCGCCGCCGCCCATCCTCGCCCTCCCCCGAAACCAACCAAGGAGTTCACTGTGGACCTCAAAGAAATCAAAGCGCTCATCGATTTGATGCAGAAAAACGGCCTCACCGCCTTCGAGATGGAGAAGGACGGTTTCCGCATTTCCCTCGCCAAAGAAACGGGTTACGCGCCGGCCATGGCCTATGCCGCGCCTCCGGCCGCCCCCGCCGCCGCGGTGCCGGCACCCGCCGCCCCGGCCGAAGCCGCCGCGCCCGCCGCCTCGGGCAAAGAAATCCCGTCGCCCATGGTCGGCACCTTCTACTCGTCCCCTTCGCCCGAATCGCCGGCCTTTGTCAAAGTCGGCCAGAAAGTCACGCCCGACACCGTGGTCTGCATCATCGAGGCCATGAAGGTGATGAACGAAATCAAGGCCGAGGTCTCGGGCACGATCACCGAAGTCGCCGCGGAGAACGGACAGCCCGTCCAATTCGGCCAAGCCCTCTTCCGCTACAAATAAGCGGCTCCCGCGCGGCGGACCGGAAATGATCAAGCGCCTCCTTATTGCCAACCGCGGAGAGATTGCCCTGCGCATCATCCGCGCCTGCAAAGAACTCGGCATCCGCAGCATCGCGGTCTATTCCGAGGCCGACGTCCAATCCCTCCACGTCCAGCTGGCCGACGAAGCCATCTGCATCGGCCCCGCGCCGAGTCCGCAAAGTTATTTGAAGATCGACCGCATCATCAGCGCGGCCGAAATCGCCGACGCCGATGCCATCCACCCCGGCTACGGCTTCCTCGCCGAGAACGCCCACTTCGCCGAGGTCTGCGCCAGCTGCAAAATCAAATTCGTCGGGCCGTCGCCCGAAGCCATCCGCCTGATGGGCGACAAAAACATGGCCCGCCAGCAGGCGATCAAAGCCGGTGTGCCGGTCACGCCCGGCAGCGACGGCATCGTCGAGACCGAGGGCGAGGCCTTGCGCATCGCGCGCAAGATCGGTTTCCCCGTGATGATCAAAGCGGTGGCCGGCGGCGGTGGACGCGGCATGCGCGTGGCGCACAACGAAGTCACTCTGGTCAAGGGCTTCCACAGCGCCCGCACCGAAGCGGAAAAAGCTTTCGGCAACGCCGCGGTCTACATCGAAAAATTCGTGGTCAACCCGCACCACATCGAGTTCCAGCTCATCGCCGACAGCAAAGGCAACGTCGTCCACCTCGGCGAGCGCGACTGTTCGGTGCAGCGCCGCAACCAGAAGATCATCGAGGAATGTCCGTCGCCCATCATGACCGACAAGCTGCGCAAGAAAATGGGCGAGGCCTCCATCGCCCTGGCCAAAGCGGTCAACTACGAGAACGCCGGCACCATCGAGTTCCTCGTCGATGAGGACCGCAATTTCTATTTCATGGAGATGAACACGCGCATCCAGGTCGAGCACCCCATCACCGAGGAGGTTTACGGTTGCGACCTGGTCAAGCAGCAGCTCCAGATCGCCTCCGGCCAGCCGCTCTCCCACCACGTGCTCAATGCCGTCCCGCGTCATCACTCCATCGAGTGCCGCATCAACGCCGAAGATCCCGACAACAACTTCATGCCCAACCCCGGGACGATCGACCTCTACTACGCCCCGGGCGGACGCGGCGTGCGCATCGACTCGCACGCCTACGCCGGCTACCCGATCCCGCCCAACTACGATTCGATGATCTCCAAGCTCATCGTCCACGCCTCGACCCGCGAGCAGGCCATCGCCCGCATGCGCCGCGCGCTCGGCGAATACATGATCACCGGCATCAAGACGACCATCCCGCTGCAGCTCGAGATCATGCAGAACAAAGACTTCATGGCCGGCAAATACGACACCGGTTTCCTCGAGCGCATGCTCGCAGAGCGCGCCGCCCCGAAGAAAAAGTGAGCGCGCTGGCCGACGCCCGCATCTACGGCATCGTCGATCTCGGATACGTCACGGCCGACACCGCACCCGTCGCCGCGGAAAAGCTTCTCGAAGGCGGCGTCGACATCCTGCAACTCCGCGCCAAGAGCGTTCCCAAATCGATCGTCGCCGGATTGGCCGGGGAAATCCACGCCCTGACCGCCCCGCTCGGCGTCCCGCTCATCCTCAACGACTATCCCGAATTGCTCCGCGACGTCCCCGCCGAAGGCGCGCACGTCGGACAAGACGACCTGTCCGTAGCCGAAGCCCGCGCCGCCGCCGGTCGTCCGGTCATCATCGGCAAATCGACGCACAGTTTGGCCCAAGCCCGCGCCGCCGCGGAGGCGGGGGCCGACTACATCGGTTTCGGTCCGCTCTTTGCCACCCCGACCAAGCCGGGTCGTCCGGCCATCGGTCTGCAGGACATCGCCGCTGTGCATGATTTGATCTCGATCCCGATCTTCTGCATCGGCGGGATCAAGCTGGAGAATCTCCCGCAGGTTCATGATGCGGGCACGCGGCGAGTAGTCATCGTTTCCGGGTGGCTGCAAGCCGAGGACATCCCGAGTGCCGTGCGCTCGGCGCGCGAAACTCTCAGAAGGATTTAGCGAAGAACTGTATAAATATACTTGTAAGTATAAGTGCTTCTGCCATCTTAACTTCATGCCTCATCTTAACATCTACGTGGACGAGCCTGCGGGAAGGTTGATTGCGAGGGCGGCCAAACGCGACTCGCTTTCGCTCTCGCGCTGGGCCCGTGAGAAATTGCTGGCAGCTGCCGGAGCCCCAGAGTGGCCGGCCGGTTACCGCGAGCTGCTTGGGAGTATTGATGACGATAGCTTTGTTGTTCCTGCAGAAGACGCGGCGGCGAGGGATCAGATGGCGCGATTCGAATGATTCGCGCGCTGGATACCAACATCGTCGTCGACCTGTTGCGTGGTAAGGACGCCGAATTATCCGCGCGCTTTTTGGACGGCCGACCTTCGGACTATGCAGTGCCGGAAATGGTACGCGCGGAGCTGCTCTTCGGCGCGGTGTTGAGCTCCCGACCCCGCGAGAACCGGGCGGCCGTGGAAAAATTTCTCGCTCCGCTGCGCTTGCTCCCGTTTGCGGGGGACGCGCCCGTGCACTGGGCCGAGATCCGGATGGCTTTGCAAAGTTCGGGGACTCCCATCGGGGCCAACGACATGGTGATCGCGGCGACGGCGCGGGCCGCCGGTTGCACCCTCGTCACGCGGAATACATCGGAGTTTTCGCGTGTGCCGGGATTGGCGGTTGAGGTGTGGTGAGGAATTCGTTTCCGGCGGACTTGGTCCGCCGCTACAAGATGTCGAGGAGCCTATGAAAGTCGTTCTCTCCCCCGAAGTCGCTTCTGCGCTCGCGGCCCGAAAGCCCGTCGTTGCGCTCGAATCGACGATCATCGCCCACGGCATGGCTTATCCAGCCAATGTTGAAACCGCGCTGGCAGTGGAGCAGGTCGTGCGCGACCACGGCGCCGTGCCGGCGACCATCGCGGTGATCGGCGGAAAGCTGAAAGCGGGGCTTTCGCGCGACGAGATCGAACGCTTCGGGCAGGAGGGTCCGGGCATCATGAAAGTCTCGGTGCGCGATCTGCCCTTTGTCGCGGGTCGCGGACTGGACGGCGCGACCACCGTGGCCGCGACCATGCGCATCGCAGCCATGGCCGGGATTCCTGTTTTCGCCACCGGCGGGATGGGCGGGGTGCATCGCGGGGCGGGGGAAACCTTCGATGTTTCGGCTGATCTGACCGAAATGACCCGCAGCAATGTCGCGCTCGTCACCGCGGGGGCCAAAGCCATCCTCGACCTTCCACTCACCCTCGAGCGGCTCGAGACCGACGGCGTGCCGGTCATCGGCTATGGCACGGGAGAATTTCCCGCGTTCTACTCGCGCTCCAGCGGGCTGAAAGTTCCCATGCGCGCCGACACGCCGGGCGAAGTCGCGGCCGTCATGCACTCGAAATGGGACCTTGGCCTCGAAGGAGCCGTCGTCGTGGCCAACCCGATTCCGGAAGCGGACGAGATCCCGGCCTCGGTGATCGAACCCGTCATCGCCGCCGCCCTCGGTGAGGCCGACCGCCTCGGCATCCGCGGCAAGGATGTCACCCCGTTCCTCCTCGCTGAAATCGTCAATGCAACCAAGGGCCGCTCGCTTCATGCGAACATCGCGCTGGTGAAGAACAATGCGGCGGTTGCTGCGGAAATTGCCGCCGCTTATGTCAAACACGGCGGGTAATCGGTCCATCGATCAAGACCTCTGGAGCTATGGACACGCGGACCTCTGGCTCGTAGAGCCTACGGCTCGGAGAGCTCGTGTGTCCGTTCGGTTTGGGAATTTCTGTAGCCGCGGCACTGTGTGCCGCGAATCGGTTGGCCTAACGCGCCACAGAGTGGCGCGGCTACAGCAAGCGGCTATAACATTTCCGAAATCGCTTTAGAGCGGACGGCTGAGCCAGCGGTCCCTACCAAGAAAAACTCCTCCTACGCCGCAGGCGCCACCACGACGGCGCGGTAGGTGCCGTTGCTTTGCTCG
>CAZJGQ010000018.1:0-23645 GCA_964545425.1 uncultured Chthoniobacter sp.
CGTTGTTGGCGCGTTTGAGGACGATGACTTTTTTGATCGTCGTTTCGCCGGCCAGCGCGGCGTCGACATTGTGCTTGAGCGGAACGATGGCCCCGCGGCGGTATCCACCGTCGGCCGTGACCACGCAGGTCGCGCCGCAATCGGCGATGCGGTCGCGGATGCTGTCCGCACTGAATCCGCCGAAGATGACCGAGTGCACTGCACCGATCCGCGCGCAGGCCAGCATGGCGATGGCGGCTTCGGGGACGAGCGGCATGTAGATGATGACGCGATCGCCTTTTTTTACCCCGTTGCGTTTGAGGACATTGGCAAAGAGGCAGACTTCGCGGTGGAGTTGGCCGTAAGTGAGGGTGCGTTTCTCGCCGGGTTCGCCTTCCCAGATGATGGCCGCTTTGTTTTTGCGGTCGCCGGTGGCGTGGCGGTCGACGCAATTTTCCGCGACATTGAGCGTGCCGCCGTCGAACCAGCGGGCGAAGGGGACTTTCCAGTTCAGGACGGATTTCCATTTGCGTCCCCACTTCAACTCGGAGGCTTCTTTGGCCCAGAATTTCTGCGGGTTTTTGACCGAGGCCGCGTGGAGTTGTTTGTACTCGGCGAGGCTTTTGATGCGCGCTTTTTTGCTGAAGTCGCGCGGGGGTTTGACCACGCGGGTCTCGACGAGGTGGGATTCGATGTTCTGGCTCATGGGGAGGAAAAAGCGGAGGGAATGTTGAGCAGCCTGCGCAGAGGGTCACAACCGAAAAAGGTCGGGCTGTTCGAGGATATTTCCGTTGAGCGGAGCGGGGCCGTGGACGAAACGGAAGCGTCGGTCATAGCGGCCGCCGGCCTCGGTCCGGCAGCAAGTGAGGCAGGCCTCGGCGCGGCGAAACGGGCGCACGCGGGCCACTTCGCGGCGGCAGGACGGACAGTGGTAAAGGTATTTGCGCGCCACGCGGCGCGGCGCGGCCAACGGGAGCGTGTGGCAACGTTTCTCGCCGGCGAGGCCGAGATCGCGACAGGCCTCCTGCCATTCGAGCCCGTGCGGGTGGAGCAAGCGACGCGGGTTGCGCGCGTGGGCGACCAAGTGCGCCAGCTCGTGGAGGAAGGTGCGGGTCAATTCCTCGGGAAAGGCGAGCAGGCGCGGATTGATCAGGATGAGCGCGCAGTCCAAACGCGCCAGTCCGGCGGTGGTGCGCAGGCGCGCGTGCCAACGCAGGGTGACGCGGGAAGCGAGGCGCGGAAGCTGCAGGCGCTCGGCCCAGGCGCGCGCTTCGTTTTCCATCTGCCGCAGGATCTCGGCCGGATGCGGGGCGCCGGGCTGGAGAGCGCGCGCGGGCATGTTGCGTTAGATCGAGTAATCGACCGCGTCGCTCTTGTTGGCTTTGGCCACGACGCGGACTTGCGCCTCTTCGTTGTAGACGAGGGAATTCGGCGGGACGCTGTGCATGAGGAAGACGTTGCCGCCGATCGTGGAATTGCGGCCGATGACCGTCTCGCCGCCGAGCACGGTGGCGTTCGGATAAATGGTGACATGGTCTTCCACATCCGGATGGCGTTTGCCGCCCTTCTTGATGCGTCCGCTTTCGTCCTTGGCGAAGCTGCGCGCACCGAGGGTGACGCCGTGGTAGAGCTTCACGTGCGCGCCGATGCGGCAGGTTTCGCCGATGACCACGCCGGTGCCGTGGTCGATGAAGAAGTGGCTGCCGATGCTCGCGCCCGGATGGATGTCGATGCCGGTTTGCACGTGGGCCCATTCGGTCATCATGCGCGGGACGAGCGGGATTTCGTGACGGTAGAGGAAGTGCGCGACGCGTTGGATGGCGATGGCTTCGAGGAAGGGGTAGGAGAGGATGATTTCGTCACGCGTGCGCGCAGCGGGGTCGCCTTCGTAGGCGGCCTCGACGTCGGTCTGCAGCATGGCGCGGATGGCTGGAAGCTCGTCGAAAACTTTCCCGACCGTCGCCGTGGCGCCCGCCTCGTCTTTGCCGGCCAAGACCGCTTGGAAAACACGGCGCAAATCCTCGGCCAAGCCACTGACACGGTCCGCGGTGAGGGTCGACAATTCCAATTTCCCGATCGAGCCACCGTCATGGTAGCCTGGAAAGAGCAACTGCATGAGCTGCATGCAAAGCGCGGCGATTTCCGGTTTCGAGGGCAAACCGGGTGCATCGCTGGTATTCACCGCGCCTTGGTCGCGGTAGGAATCGAGTAACTTTTGGGCCCAGCGGGCCGGTGTGGCGTCCATGCAGGAACATGATGGACTGTCCTCTTCTCTCTGTCGAGCGGGCAGCTGCGGTCAATTACACCGCGAATTATATTGCGCGTGCTGCGCAAATATAAACAATCGCTCTCGTTATGTTGACACTAAACACAGCCACACTACGTCGCGCGCTCGACCTCCAAGAGCGCATCGAAGGTCTGCAGCGCGAATTATCCCGCCTGCTCGGGAAAAACAGCTCACTCGCCGGTTTTGTCAGCGAGACCGTGAGCATCACCGGTCCGCGCCGCCGCGGACGCAAGCCCGGCCGCAAACCGGGTCGCCCCGCCAAGAAGGCGGCTAAACGCGGGCGCAAGCCGGGTCGTCCGGCCAAGAAAGTCGCCAAGCGCGGACGCAAAGCGCGCACTTCGCCGTTCAAGGGCAAGAAGCGTCCGTCCTCGCCGAGCGGCCCGCTCGCTCCGGCTGTGCACAAGGTGCTGAAGCGTGCCGGCGGACCGATGAACGTCGACGCCATCCTGCAAGGTCTCAAGCAGGACAAATACGTTTGGAAGGTTTCCAACCCGAAGGCCAATCTCGCGGCGCGCGTTTACACGATGCCCGGCGTGAAGAAAACCGGGCCGGGGATGTTCGCGTTGAAGAAATAGCGCGAAGAGAAAGCGAATTCACGAAAGGCGGGGAGAGTTCTCCCCGCCTTTTTGTTTGAGGAATCGAGGAAATGTAGCGGCGGACTATGTCCGCCGGAGCATACGGAATGGATAGGCACCGACGGACATAGTCCGCCGCTACAAATTTAGGTCACGGCAGCGCTGTTTCGAAGCGTTGCCGTAATTCTTTCCAAGGCTCCGTGCCGACAGCGACGCGGAGGAGATATGGGTCGATGCCGCAGTCTTTGGCCCAGGTGAGTTCGTGGTAGTGGGCGAGTTGCACGTAGGGACAGACGAGCGAGTAGCTTGTGCCGAGGCTGATGCCGTGGCTGAGTTGGAGACGTTCGAAAATACGCGGCGTGTTGCGCGCAGCATCGTGCGGGAGGAACGAGATGACGGCGCCGTAGCCGCCTTCGGGTTTGCGGAGTTGTTCGTAGACCGGCGACGGGTGGAGTCCGGGATACCAGACGTGTTCGATGGCGGAGTGTGAGGAGAGGAGGCGAGCCAATTCGAGTGCGTTGGCATTGGCGACTTTCATGCGCTCCGGAAAATCGCGGGAGTTGCGCTCAAGAACTTCGAGATCGCGCGCGTAGATGCCGCCGGGTGCGGTTGAAGGCAGAGCGTCGGCGAAGAGTCCGCGCGGGTTGACAGTGAGGGCGCCGGCCATGACGTCGCCTTCGCCCGAGATCGCTTTGGTCAGGCTGGTGGCAATGAAGTCGACGTAGGGCAGGACATCGACGTTGAAGAACGTGCCGATGGTGTCATCGACCACTACGGGAATGCCGTGTGCGCGCGCCATTTCATGAAGGGCCGGTAGATCGGGCACGCTGAGAAGCGGGTTGCTCGGGAATTCGCAGAAAATGCCGGCGATTTCCTCGCGTTCGAGCAGATCGTGCAGTTTCGCCAAGTCCGCCGCGTCGCCGCGCGGGAAGAACTCCACGCCGGCGCCGAATTTCGAAAGAATTTTCAACGTGTCGGTGTAGGGAAAACCGAACATGACCGTCCGTTTGCCCGGACGCCGCGCAGTGACCGCTTCAAACGCGGTGTAGATGGCGGCCATGCCGCTCGGGTGCAGGCTGATGTTTGCGGCCGGAGCCCCCGACCATGCGGCGAGGCGGCCGCGCAGGATTTGCTCGAGCTTTGTATCGGGAGCGGCGAGTTGGCGTGACTTGAGCCAGTCCTCTGCCGCGCGCGAGGAGAGGATGCGTCCGGCGTGCTGCCAGTAAGCGCGTGCGGTGGGAAGATGCGCGGCGGGGAAATAGGCGGCCCAGAGTCCGTCGACTTCGACCGCTTTGCCTTCGGCGAGCGCGGCGCATTGTTTGGCCGCGGATTCGTCGGCGAAGGGGAGCACATCGCGTCCGGGTTTGGGTTCGAGGGCGGCGCGGACTTCTTGGATGAGCGGATGGAAGAAGAAGCGCGGGTAGCCCGTGCGCATACGATCGATGACGCGCGGTTCTTTTTCTTCGTAGCCGATGATATCGGCCCAAGTGGGAAGGCAGACCGAGACGGCGTGGGTCGAATCGGGGATGGGCGCGCCGAGATCTTCCGGGCGGTGGAGCGGATGGGCGTGGAGATGATGCGTCATCGCGATCGGAAATGTATGGGCACGCGGCTCGCGTGCCCGCAGTCAAGCGAGCGGACGAGCGGGCCGCTCGTCCCTACCTGCACAGACAGAGTCATCGGGATTGCAGAGCGCGCGCCATGCGGTTCAGCGCTTCGTCGAGTTGGGTGCGGGGGCAGCCAAAGTTGAGGCGGAGGAAGCCGGGGGGCGCGCCGAACGGAACGCCGTCGGAAAGACCGACCCCGTGCTCTTCGAAAAACTTGGCGGCGTTGGGCAACCCGAGCGCGCACGCATCGAGCCATGCGAGGTAAGTGGCTTCGACATGCCACGTGCGGATGCCGGGAAGCGAGGAGGCGACAAAGTTTTCCACGTGGTCGCGGTTGGTGCGAAGGACATCGAGGAGCTGGTCGCGCCATGGCCATCCATGACTCAAAGCGGCCTCGCATCCGGTGTAACCGAAGGCGTTGATCTCGGTGATGAGTCCGCGTGCGGCACGCTGGAAGGTGCGGCGCGTGGCGGCGTCGGGAATGACGAGGAAGGCGCAGGCCAGCCCGGCGAGATTGAAGGTTTTGCTCGGGGCGAACATGGCGACGACGGGTGGACCGTCGGGGCCGGCAAATTTCAGGCCGCTGGTGTGCGGAATGTCATTGAGCACGAGATCGCAGTGGATTTCGTCCGAGATGAGCACCAAGTTGTGCTTGCGGCAAAATTCGGCGAGTCGGGCAACGGTCGATTCGGGAAAGACGCGTCCGACCGGGTTGTGCGGGTTGCAGAGAATGAAAAGTTTGGTCCGCGGTGTGACCGCGGCTTCGAGTGCGGCAAAATCGATGTCCCATACGCCGTCTTTTTCCGCGAGGTCGACTTTGCGCAGTCCGACACCGGCGAATTCGGGAGCACTGAGGAAGGGCGGATAGACCGGCGTGCAGGTAAGGACATCTTCGCCGGGTTGGACGAAGGCGCGGCAGGCCACGTTGAGCGCGGGCACGAGGCCGGGGAACCAGACGATTTGTTCCGCGGTGGCCGTGTAGCCGTGGTGCGTTTGCAAATAATCGATGGCAGCTCCGACGGTCGATTGCGGCGGGATGGTGTAGCCGAAGACGCCGTGTGCGGCGCGGTCCTGCAAGGCGGCGACAATTTCCGGTGCGGACAGGAAATCCATATCCGCGACCCACATGGGCATGACGTCGCGTCCGGGGTAGCGCTCCCATTTGAGCGATCCGGTGCCGCGGCGGTCGGGGCAGCTGGTAAAATCGTAGGTCACGAGGCGTCAGAGCATGGCACTCCGTTCGCGCGGGGCAAGACGGATGCGCGTCAGGCGGCCGAGGGGCCGAATTTGAACCACAGGAAATAAAGCGCGAAGGCGGCTTGCAGGGCGATGGAGACCCAACTGAAGGCGGTCATGGCCGCACCAGGTTGCTGGTCGCGCGGCACTTCGGGCGCGTGGACGGCTCGGTGGTTGAAAAAGGCGAGAAGCGGCGCGGTGAGGAAAGACAGCGTGGTGGCAAGGTCGACCAGCGAGGTGAAACTCGACATGCCCCAAAGGAGAATGGCCAGTGCGCCGGCGCACAAGACGGCGAAGGAGATGCGGTAGACGTGACGGTCGCCCTCCAGCGGGATGTCGGCGGCGAGCGGCGCGGCTTGCGGGGCGAAGGCCAGGCGGAGTTGCACGACGAGGGCGGCGATGACGCGCGGGAAGGCGTCGATGACCGTGACCGATGTCGAGAGCATGACGAGAAATGCAGCGCCCCCGATGATCGTGCGGCTCCATCCGCCGAGCGTGGTGGTGTAGAGGTCGACGACTTGCGCGGAAAACTTGGCGGGATTGTTTTCGAAGGTAAGGCCTTGTCCGAACATCATGCCCGTGCCGAGCAGCACGAAAGCCAGGGCGAGCAGCATGGTGGCCCAGTAGCCGATGTCGAAGTCCATGAGCACATCGCGTGGCGCGGGTTTGTCCGTGCGGTGTTTGGCGCGGGCCACGGCCCAGAGTGAGCTCCACACGGAGATGTCGATCGGCGCCGGCATCCAGCCGATGAGGGCAACGCAAAAGGCGATGCCGGCGAGATCGAGGATGGCGGCGTCGGGAATGAACGCGCCCCACGACCAGTCGATGCGACCCAAAGCCATGAACATGGCGCCCAGTGTGCAGATGGTCAGCAAGGGCATGACCACTTTGATGAAGCGGTCGAGCCAGACGTAACCGCCGCCGGCCAGCAGCACGGCGGCAAGAATCATGATGAGGGCGCTGACCACGGCGGGACCGGCCGCCGTGCCGACCGTCGACTCGAGCAGCGGATCCAGGCCGAAGACGGCAATGCCGACACCGGCTGTGACCAAAGTGACCACGGCAATGACCGTGAACATCGTCCCGACGGTGAGTAGCGTGAAAAGAGCGAGTGTCCAGCGCCCCTGCCGGCGGTAGCCGTCGATGAGCGAGTGTCCGGTGGCCGCGGCATACTGCGGGCCGAAGCGGAAGCCGGGGAATTTTATAACATTGGCGAGAATGACCACGATGAGCATGGACAATCCAAAGCTCGCGCCGGCGCGCGTTGATTGGACGAGGTGCGAGACGCCGACGGCCGCGCCGGCGAAGAGGAGGCCGGGGCCGAAAGCGGCCCAGAAGGAGCGGGTGCGGGCGGGAGCGTTCACGGGTGAGGTTGATACGGTGCGTAGCTACCGGCAGGCGAGGAGAAAGGGGACCGCGGAGGACGCAGAAAGCGCGGAGAGTTTAAGGGGTGATCGCGATGGGGCATCGCGATCCACCTAACTTGTCGATTCGGCCAGTTTTCCGTCGTTGAGATCCTTGAGCACCGTGCAGAGGTAGACGGGTTCGTCGCGGTGGGCGCGGTATTTGGTGATTTCTTTTTTCTCCACGACTTGGAAGCCGAAGCGTTCGAAGACTTTGGCGCCGCGGCGTTCTTCGAAAGTCACGACCTGGCCGAAGACATGCGTTTCACCGTGGGCGCGGAGGTGGTGGAAAAATTGCACGAGCAATTCGCGCGTCGTGCCGAAGCCCATCGCTTCGGGCAGCATGTTGAAATGGAAATGCGGCAGGCGGCGCGGAGCGGCGGGGACTTCGCGCCAGGCATTGAGCAGGATCCAGCGGACGAAGGCCTTCGATGCTTTGTTGTAGCGCGGATAGCGGAAAATGCCGCGGGCGAAGAGAGAGAGGTTGAGGAAAAAATTGTGGAATTGCTGCAGCAGCGGTCGCCGCGAGCCCATGAGGTAACCCTTCACCTCGCCGTCTTGCTCGAGCACGAAAATCGATTCTGGTTCCCGGTCGGTGTAAAAACTGGTCAGGTAGTCAGCGAAAAGCTCGCGGTCTTCGAAGACCGGATCGATGGCTTTGCCGAGGTATCCGGTCTCGCAGCAAAGGTGCCGCACCGCGTCGCGGTCGGACGGACGATACGGCCTGATGATGGCATCAGATGGCATAACGTCAGTGTTTTTTACCGGCGTGCCACCTCGGCGTAAACACCGAAAAGCCGCTCGAAGACCCGGTCCCATCCGTAGAACTGGTGCACGCGGGCGGCGGCCTCCTGTCCTTCGCGCTTCAGATCGCTTCCGGCCATGGCTCGGATGGCCTCGGCCAGCGCCGCGGGGGAATTTTCCGCCGCCCAGTGGTTCTGGTCGGTGAAGATGATGCGGTCCATGTAGCTGCCGCGGATGCCGACGACCGGCGTGCCGGACGCTTGGCTCTCGAGCGCGACGAGGCCGAAGGTTTCCTGCACGCCGGGGTGGACAAAAAGATCGGCGGCGCGGTAGAGGCGGGCAAGTTGTTGTCCGTCGCCTTGGTAGGGCAGCCAGTGGACGTTCGGATTGCGCTCGCGCAGACGCGCGAGGTGACGGCGCTCGGGGCCGTCGCCGATGACGACCAGAGCGAAGCGGGTGTCGTCGAGTTGGGCAAAGGCATCGAACAGCGTGGTGACATTTTTTTCCGGGGCAAGGCGTCCGACGTAGAGGAGCAGGGCGCGTGCGTCGTCGATCTCGAGCGCCTCACGGACTTGGCGGCGTTCGTCGGGATCGGGGTGCGCGTGGAAAAGTTTTGTGTCGACCCCCAGTTCGCCCAACCGCGTGTTGCGCACGCCCCAATCCGCGAGCAACCGCGCCAGGGCGGGCGATGGGACAATGGTGGCGGCGAAGCGGTTGTAGAGTTCGCGCACATAGCGTCGGGCGATGTCGCGCGTAATGTCGACGGCAATGTGACCGAAAAATTTGTCGATGGTGCGCAGATAGGCCTCGGGGAAATGCGAGTGGTAGAACCCGACGACCGGAATACCGAGCGCGTCGCCCGAGGCGAGGGCTTTCCAAGCCACTTGGTAAGGATCGCCGGATTCGATGACGTCGGGGCGTTCCTTTTCGAGTATCTCTTCGATCGCGGTGAGGTTGAGCAAGGCGCGGTAGCGCGCCGTGCGCGAGACGAGCGGCGATTTGATGGTGTAGATGCGGGCCAGCCCGTCTTCTCGGACTTCGGTTTTTTCGCCAGGGATGATGAGGATGTGGCGATCGTCCGGCCGCGCACGGCGCATCCACGCGACTTTTTCCGAGATGTAGCGTTTCACCCCGCCGCTGACCGGCGAGTAGAATTGGGTGAGGTCGCAGATTTTCATGCAGCGCGGCGCAGCGCCGCGTTTACGCGCTACTCGCGCGCGGCGAGGTAGCGCTCGGCCTCGATGGCCGCGGCGCAGCCTTGACCGGCGGCGGTGATGGCTTGGCGGTAAACGTGGTCGGCCACGTCACCGGCCGCGTAGACGCCGGGGACATTGGTCTTCGTTCCGCCGTGCTGGACGAGGTAACCGTTTTCGTCCGTGTCGAGCTTGCCGCGGAAAGGGGCGGTGTTCGGCGTGTGGCCGATGGCGACGAAGACGCATTTGACTTCCAGTTCGGAGCGCTCACCGGTTTGGGTGTCTTCGAGGACGATGCCGCGGATGTGGCCTTCGGCGTCGGCGAGGTATTCGACCGGCTTGCGGTTCCAGAGCACCTCGACCTTGGGATTGGAAAGCGCGCGGTCGGCCATGATCTTCGAGGCGCGCAGCGAATCGCGGCGGTGGATGAGATAAACTTTCGAGGCGAAACGGGTGAGGAAGGTGGCTTCCTCGCAAGCCGAGTCGCCGCCGCCTATGACACAAACCGGCACGTCGCGGTAGAAGGCGCCGTCGCAGGTGGCGCAGGAGGTGAGTCCGTGGCCGATGTATTTTTTCTCGTCCGGCAGGTCGAGCCATCGGGCGGCGGCGCCGCTGGCGATGATGAGGGTTTCCGTTTCGACCCATTGGCCGTCGATTTTCACGCGGTGGTGTTTTTCGCCGGGCTCGAATTCCTCGAGTGTGCCGAATTGGAATCGTGCGCCGAATTTTTCAGCCTGCGCCTGCATGCGCATGATGAGATCGGGTCCGTCGACGCCCTCGGGGAACCCGGGGAAATTTTCCACTGCCGTGGTGGTGGTCAGCTGGCCGCCTGGCTGTTTGCCTTGCAGGACGAGCGGGGAAAGCGAGGCGCGGCCGGTGTAGATGGCCGCGGTGAGACCGGCGCACCCGGTGCCGACAATGACGACTTTTTCCATGGCCGGGGAGGTTACCCCAGGGGGTGTGGCGCGGCCAAGCTCAGCCGAGGATGGCGCGCAGTTCGCGCTCGAGCTCGGCGAAGCGTTCGTCGCTGAGGACGGAAACGCGCGAGCAAGATTCGAGGTCGGCGTCCATCTCGGCCCACGAGCGGCAGCCGCCGAACGACTTCTGCCAAGCGATGCGCTGGGGCGGGTCGAGGCGGAAAACGCGAAGCAGGGCCACTTGGACGCCCGGCGCGGGCTTCTGCTCGAAACGCGTTTCGACCTCCTGCGGGGTGAGGATGTGGAAGGTCTGCAGCTTGGCGAGCAAAGCGCGGTCGGTGACCACTTTGTGCCAGACGAGAGTGGCGGCGTGGCGGATTTCCACCGCTTCGCGCTCGCCCTCCTGTCCGCCCTGCCGCGCGGCGAAATCCGCCTCGGGCACGACCCGCTCGGACTGCTGGTGGAAAAAAGTGGGTAGGAGGACAAATTCCTCGTGTTCGAAACGCAGGCCGTCCTTCCCTTCGGCGATCCCGCCCTTGCGGATGACAATCACCTGCCGCCCTGACCCGAGGGCCTCGCAAACAACATCCCATTCCTTGAGGGCGGGTAACATGCCGCCTTTATACCTGCCGCCGCCCCTCCGGCCAAGCCGCTCGGGAGAAGGGTATTCCGGCTTGACCTGCCCACCTGCTTCCCCCACTAAAGGCGGATTCGCCCGGGCCAGCAGGCCCGCCCAACCAAACCGCCATGAGATTCCGCCTTCTTTTCGCACTTCTGTTGTCGTTTTCGTTTCTGCCGGACGCATCCGCGCAGATGGCCCCGCCAGTCGGTCCGACCGTCCGCTCGATCAACATCCAATATGTCGGCCCTGAAACAATCAGCCGCCAAAGGGTCATGGCCAACCTCAAGACGAAGGTCGGCGATCCCTATTCCGAACGGGCCGCCGAGGAGGATGTCCGTGCCCTCTTCGCCACGGGAGACGTGTCGAACGTCCGCATTTTTGCCGAACCCCAGGGTGACGGCGTCAAGGTCATCATCTTGGTGCAGGGCCGCGCCGTGGTCACCGAGATCCTCATCGAGGGTGCGACGGAAGTTTCGCCCAACCGCCTGCGCAAAGAAGTGACTTTCAAGGTCGGCGACCGCCTGAGCGAAGAGCAGGTCGAAAAGTCCCGCCAAGCGATGGTGGAACTTTATCAGGACCGCAACTTCAGCGGGGTGGACATCACCTCGCGCGTCGACATGAACGACCGCACTGGCGACTCGCGCGTCATTTTCGTCGTCAATGAAGGCTACAAGCAGGTGGTGCAGCGCATCGATTTCGTCGGCAACGACTCGGTCTTGGCCAAGGACCTCCGCAAGGCGATGAAGACCAAGACGAAAAACCTGCTCTCCTTCCTCAACAAGAGCGGCCGCCTCATTCCGTCGCAGTTGCAGGAAGACAAGGACGCCATCCGCCTCACCTATCAGAACGAAGGCTTTGCTGACGCCCAAGTCACCAACGTGGAAGTCGTCCCACTCTCAGGCAACAACGTTGAACTCATCTTCACCATCCGCGAGGGCATCCAGTATTCGGTCAACCGCCTCCGCCTCGACGGGGTCAACGTGACCACCGAGGACGAGCTCAAAGCGCGCCTCCAGATGGTCGACGGCTCGCTCTACACTCCGGACGGCTTGAGCGGCGACCTCAAGGCGCTGCAGGAATTTTACGGCTCGCAGGGCTACATCGATTCGCTCATTGTGCCGGAGATTTCGCCGGCGGGCAGCGGCTTGGTCAATGTCACCTACCGCATCGACGAAGGCGCGCAATCCTTCCTCAATCTGGTCAACATCCAGGGCAACACACGCACGAAGGACAAAGTGATCCGCCGCGAGCTCGCCGTTCTGCCGGGCGATGTCTATGACACCACCCTCGTCGATGTCAGCCGCCAGCGCTTGGAGAACCTGAACTACTTCTCCCAGGTGCAGACCGTGCCGACCGACACGATGATTCCGGGGCGCAAAGACCTGAACGTCATCGTCGAGGAGAAGCGCACGGGTTCGTTCAACTTCGGTGCCGGCTTCAGCACGATCGACAGCTTGGTCGGCTTCGCCGAGTTGCAGCAGACCAACTTCGACATCTTCGGATGGCCCAGCTTCGTTGGCGGCGGCCAGCGTCTGCGCATCCGCGGTCAATACGGTATCGAGCGTGCCGACGCGGAAATTTCGTTCACCGAGCCGTATTTCCTCGGCTACAGGCTCTCCTTCGGCGCCGAAGCGTTCTACCGCAACGCGACCTTCCTTAGCCCCTACTACGACCAGTCGAACTATGGCGGCGCCATCCAGTTGCGCTATCCGGTCAACGACTTCATCGCGGTCAACGCCGAATACAAAATCGAGGGCATCGACATCTATGATGTCACAACCAACATCCCGGAGATCGCCGGCGGTGGCCCGAACAACCTGCCCAGCCAGCAGGGCTACTATTTCCGCAACGCGCTGAGTGGCGGGATCAACTTCGATAATCGCGACAACCTTTTCCTCACGCGCAAGGGCACGTTTGTCGCGCTCAACATGTTCCTGGCCAGTATAACCGGTCAGCAGGACGAGGACACCTATGGCATTTCACTCGAGGGCTCCCAGCACTTCTCGCTGCCGTGGGACCTTATCTTCCTCGCCAAAGGACAATTGGCCACCGTCGACACGGTCAGCGGCAACGGCCAAGTGCCCATCTTCGACCGTCTCTTCCTTGGCGGCGCGAACAACCTTCGCGGCTTCCAATTCCGCGAGGTCGGCCCGAACAACGGCGGCGTCTATTACGGCGGCAACTCCCTCGGTTACGGCACCTTGGAAATGACCTTCCCGATCATCACCCGCGTGCGCGGCGCCTTTTTCGTCGATGCCGGTTACGTGAACCAGAATTCGTGGGACTTCAATGGAACCAACTACAACGCGGACTACGGTTTCGGCGTCCGCTTGGACCTGCCCATCGGTCCGATCCGCATCGACTACGGTATCCCCTTCGTCAGCGACGCCTACAATGGCGGTCCGGGTCAGATTCAGTTCAATATCGGCTACCAGTTTTGAACGTTCCGCCTCTTGCCCCCGTCTGATCAAAAGGCTTTACTTGGCCCTTCACACATCCAATATCCCCATTCACCTATGAAACAACTGCTCGTCACCCTCTCCGTTGCCTTCGCTTTCTGCGCCCTCGCCGCCTCGCCGGCCGCCGCCCAGATGAAAGTCGGCATCGTGGACATGAACAAAGTCTTCACCAGCTATTACAAGACCAAGGAAGCCGAAGCCCGTCTCAATGACGCCCGCGCCCAAGCCAAAACCGACCTGGATGGCCGCCTCGAAACCCTCAAGGGCGACATGGAGCAGATCAACAAGCTCGAGGCCGACGCCAAGAAGCCTGAGTTGACCCCCGACAAGCAGCAGGCCGCCATCCGCGCCCGCGACGAAAAGATCAACGAAGTCCGCAATCTCGATCGTGAAATCGGCGAATTCCGCCAGACCCGCGAGCGCCAGCTGCAGGAGCAGTTCATGCGCATGCGCGGCGACATCGTGCAGGACATCATGAAGGTCGTGGACGCCCGCGTGAAATCCGAGGGCTTCGAGCTCGTCTTCGACAAATCCGGCCAAGGCATCAGCCAAGTCCCCGTCGTTCTCTTCTCCGCGCCCTCGATGGATTTCAGCGACAGCATCATCACTGAGCTGAACAAGGCCGCGCCGAAGAAAGCCGACTAGTCGGTCGGGCGTTCCGCGCCGGCCCGATTCATGCCGACCGTTGCCGAATTGTCCGCCCTCATCGGCGGCGAATTTCCCGCCGAGCACGGCGCGGTGGAAATTTCAGGTCCCGCCGGACTGGCCGAAGCCCAGTCCGGCGAGATTTCTTTTTTCGGTCACCCGCGCTACGCCTCCGATCTCAAGACCACAGGGGCTGCCGCGGTCCTCGTGCCGCGCGATTTTGCCGGAGAAACGCCCGCTATCTGCATCCGGGTGGAAGATCCGTCTTCCGCTTTCACCACGATCACCCGGCAATTCCTGCCTGTCCCCGAGGCGCCTGCCCCGGGTATTCACCCTACGGCCGTGGTCGACCCCGCTGCCAACGTCGCCTCCGACGCCTCGATCCAGGCTCAAGCGGTCATCGAGGCCGGCGCGGTCATCGGTGCGGGCTCTGTGATCGGTGCCGGTGCCTTCGTCGGTCGCGGGGCGAAAATCGGGAGCGCCTCGTTTTTGCATCCGCATGTCGTCGTTCGCGAGAATTGCGTGGTCGGCGACCGGGTCATTTTGCACAGCGGTGTGGTCGTCGGATCCGATGGATTCGGCTATGACACCAAAAACGGCCGTCACGACAAGATCCCGCAGATCGGTATCGTGGTGGTCGGCAATGATGTGGAAATCGGCGCGAATACCACGATCGACCGCGCCCGCTTTGGACGCACCGTCATCGGGGAGGGGACCAAGATCGACAACCTTGTCATGATCGCCCACAACGTGGTCATCGGGCGGCATTGCATCATCTGCGCCCAAGTCGGCATCTCCGGCAGCACGCAGATCGGCGACTACGTGGTCCTCGCGGGCCAAGCCGGTCTGGTCGGCCACATCAAAGTAGGCGACGGCGCCGTCGTCGGGGCGCAGAGCGGACTGAGCAATGACCTCGATCCCAAGTCCATCGTGGTGGGTAGTCCGCCACGACCCATCGGCGAATGGAAACGCTCCATCGTCCGCATTGATCGCCTCGGACAGCTTTACGATCGGGTCAAAAAGCTGGAAGAACGGGCTAGCTGACCCATGGTTCTGCTGGTTTTTTGCACGTTTCCGGATGCCGACACCGCCGCCGCGGTGACCAAGACCTTGGTCGAGGAAAAGCTGGTCGCCTGCGGAAGCATCATTCCCGGAGTGCGGTCCATCTATGCGTGGGAAGGAAAGATCGAGGATACTGCGGAGGTTCTCGTCCTCTTCAAGACCGCCGGCCCGGCCTACGCCAAGCTCGAAAAGCGGCTCCTCAAGCTCCATCCCTACGACACCCCCGAGATTGTCGCGCTCGAGGCCGGCGCTGCTGCGAAAAGCTACGCCGCGTGGGTAGCCTCCGCCGTGAATGAATAGGGTGGATCGCGCCGTCCCGGCGCGATATTCCGCCAGGATGAATCGCGATAGGGACATCGCGATCCACCTTTCGCTGGCCGCGGTTCCGCAGTAGATTTTGTGCATGACCATCCTTGAGCGCATTCTTCCCGATGTGCGGCGCGAACTCGACGAGGCACGCGCCGCCGTTCCGCTCGAGGAAGTGAAGCAGCGCGCGGCCTCCGCGCGGCCTCCGCGGGATTTTGCCGGGGCTCTGACGGCGAATGGTTTCGGTCTCATTGCCGAAATCAAGCAACGCTCGCCGAGTATGGGCGATATGCGCGCCGAAAACGTGGCCGCCGCAGCCTCCGCCTACCAAGCAAGCCCCTTGGTACGCGCGATCTCCGTTCTGACCAACCAGACCCATTTCGGCATGGGCATGGAGGACCTGCGCCGCATCGCCGCCGCTTCGACCAAGCCGGTCCTGCGCAAAGATTTCATCCTCGACCCCTACCAGGTCTACGCCGCCCGCGCCGCGGGGGCGGATGCCGTCCTTCTCATGGCCAACGTTCTCTCTGCCGACCAAATGGCCGAACTTCACGAAGTCGTCTTGCAACTCGGCATGGAAGCGCTCTTCGAAGTCCACGAGGAACACGAGATCGATGCCCTCCCCGCCACCGCACGCATCGTCGGAATCAACAGCCGCAAATTCAAATCGCGTGAGGGCTTTGTCGCCGCGGGGCAAAGCTCGGAGGAAGACTTCACCCTCGACTTCGCCGCCTTCGAGCTGGCCGAAAGCCTGCCTGCGGGTTCGGTTCGGGTGGCCGAAAGCGGGGTCACCCCGCAGAGTGTCGCCCCGCTGGCCCGGCATTTCGATGCGGCGCTGGTCGGCACCTCCTTGCTCCGTGATCCCCGCGGGGTGGAGGCTTCTTTGCAGGACTTTGCCGACGCGCTTGCCGCGGCAGGCGAATAAAGTCCATCCTCGGTCGCGATGGCAGGCAAAGACTTTCTGCGCGAGGCCGTGGAGGCACCGGAGACGCCGCTCGACGTGTCGCTGCGTCCGCCCATGTTCGCCGAGTTCGCCGGGCAAGCCCGCGTGGTCGAGCGCCTCGAACTCATGGTCGATGCCGCCCGCCAGCGCGGCGATGTCCTGCAACACATCCTGCTTTCCGGTCCGCCGGGTCTGGGCAAGACAACGCTCGCCCTCATTCTCGGCAACGCCATGGGCGCCGAGGTCAAATGCACCAGCGGTCCGACCATCGAAAAAGCGGGCGACCTGGCCGGCCTGCTCACCACCATGCCGGAGGGCGCCATTCTTTTCATCGACGAAATCCACCGCCTCCAGCCGGCCATCGAGGAGTATCTCTATCCGGCGATGGAGGACTACAAAGTGGATATCATCATCGATGCCGGCCCCAACGCCCGCAGCGTGCGGCTCAACCTCCCCAAGTTCACTCTGGTCGGCGCGACCACGCGCTCGGGGATGATCAGCGCGCCCCTGCGCTCCCGCTTCGGCATGACCTGCCGCTTGGACTACTACGAGGCCGAAGACTTGGTCAAAATTGTCGAGCGCAGCGGGGGACTGCTCAATGTCGACATCGATGCCGGCGGTTCGCGAGAAATCGCCAACCGCGCCCGCGGCACGCCGCGCATCGCCAACAATCTCCTCCAGTGGTGCCGCGATTACGCGCAGGTGCGTGCAGGCGGACTGATCACCGCGGAGTCCGCTTCCGCCGCGCTGGCCATGCTCGATATCGACGGCGACGGCCTCGACGAGATGGACAAACGCATCCTCGAAACGATCATCCACCGGTTCGGCGGCGGTCCGGTCGGGCTGAATTCGCTGGCCGTGGCGGTCGGCGAGGAATCCGGCACTCTCGAAGAAGTGCACGAGCCTTTCCTCATCATGCGCGGCTACCTACAACGCACGCCGCAGGGTCGTGCGGCCATGCCCGCCGCCTACGCCAAGCTGGGGCTCTCCGCGCCGGCGCGGGGCGGACAGCAGGATCTTTTCGGCGCCTGAGGTTCGTTCCCATGGGCATCTACCGCCGCACGCTCGCTTACTACCGGCCGTTCCTCGGCGAGACGGTGCTGGCTTTGGCGCTTGGGCTGGTCGTCACGGCGTTCAACCTCCTCAAGCCCTGGCCCTTCAAATACATCGTAGACGGCGTGCTGCCGCCGGGTTCGGCCGAGGCCAAAGCGCAATTGGCTGCATGGTTCGGTGCGGCCACCCCGCCGACCCTCATCCTGCTGCTCTGCCTTGCGCTCATCGTCATCACCGTGCTGGCCGGGCTGGTCAATCTTTGGTCGAGCTACCTGCTGATCAATGTGGGATTGAAAGCCCTCCTGCGCATCCGCACCGAGCTTTACGCCCACCTCCAGCGGCTTTCCCTCAAATTCCACGACACGCGCCGTTCGAGTGACTCGAGTTTCCGTGTGGCTTATGACACTCAGTCGATCCAGACGATCTACAATCGCGGCTTCACCAACATTTTTTCCTCCGGAGTGATGCTCGTCTCGACTTTCGTCATCATGATGAGCCTCGATGCCAAGCTGACCCTTGTTTCCCTGGCCGTGGTTCCGCTCATTGTTTGGACCATCCACTTTTTCGCCAAGAAGATCCGCGACCAGAACACGACGATCCGCGAGCGCGAAAGCGCCCTTCTTGCCACCCTGCAGGAAGGTCTTTCCTCCGTGCGCATGGTCCACGCCTTCGGGCAGGAGGATCGCGAGGTCGGCCAGTTCCGCGACCGCGCCGACGAAAGCCTGCGGGCCAACCTGAAACTGACCTTCACCAATGTGACCAGCGCGCTCATTGTGGGGACCCTCATGGCCGCGGGGACGGCGGTGCTCTACTACGTCGGGTCGCTGCACGTGCTCGAAGGCAAACTGACCCTCGGCGACCTGCTCGTCTTTTCCTCCTATCTCCTCATGCTCTACGCGCCGCTCGAGCAACTCACTTACACCGCCTGGGCGATGGAAGGCGCGGCGGCGGGTGCCAAGCGGTGCTTCGATATTCTCGACCGCGAGGACGACGTGCGCGATGCGCCCAACGCGAAAGAGATCCGCAACGTGCGTGGAGCCATCCGTCTGAAAAACGTCGACTTCGGCTACGACGACGCGCGGCAAATCCTCCACGATGTCAGTCTGTCGGTCGAACCCGGCGAGAGCATTGCCATTGTCGGCGGAACCGGCGCGGGCAAGAGCACGCTGCTCAGCCTTGTCCCGCGCTTCTACGACCCGACGCGCGGCGAGGTGAGCGTTGACGGCCACAACCTGCGCGACCTGAAGAAAAAGTCCCTCAGGTTCAACATCAGCATGGTGCTCCAAGACACTTTACTTTTTTCGACCACCGTGCGCGAGAACATCGCTTACGGACGTCCGGATGCGACGGAGGAGGAAATCATCGAGGCAGCCAAGCGCGCGCAGGCCTACGACTTCATCATGGCCATGACCGACGGGTTCTCCAGCCAGGTGGGCGAGCGCGGAGGACATTTGAGCGTCGGCCAGCGTCAGCGTATCGGCATCGCCCGTGCCTTCCTCAAGAACGCGCCCATCCTCCTGCTCGACGAGCCCACCTCCGCGCTCGACGCCACAACGGAGGAAGCGGTGATGAAGACGATCAACGAGCTGATGCGCGGACGCACCACCCTGATGGTCACGCACCGATTGAACACGGCACACCGTTTCGACCGGATCGTCGTCCTCGAGCACGGCCGCGTGGTGGAGGAGGGGACGGGGTCCGACTTGCTGGCGCGCGGCGGGGCCTACGCCAAAATGTTTGCCGCCGGTCACTACGAATCATGAGCCGGCGCAAAATAGTTGTCCTCGGGTTCATGGGCGGATGCCCGATCGCCGGCGTCATCTGGCAGCACATCCATTACATCGTCGGATTGCAGCGCCTCGGCCACGAGGTTTGGTATGTCGAGGACGGCCTGCGCTATCCCTACGATCCCGAGGCCTACACCATCACCGAGGATTTTTCCTACGCGGCGCGGACTCTGCAAAAGCTCGCCGCGGAATACGGCTTCGCGGACCGCTGGTGCTTTTGCGCGCGCTATGGCGACGAGCCGAAGACGGCCGGGTTGAGCCTCGAGCAGTTGCGCGCCCTCTACCGCGAGTGCGATGCGGCGCTCAATGTTTGCGGGAGCCATGACCTGAACGACGATCTGCTTTCCATCAAACGCCTGATCTACGTGGAGAGCGATCCCGGGGTGGAGCAGATCAAAATCGATCTGGGAGAGAGTGTCGTTCGCGACTACCTCGCGCGCCACGGTGTGCTCTTCACCTTCGGCGAGTTGATCGGGACGGAAAAATTTCCCGTGCCCCTGCATGGCTTGGAATGGCTGCCCACGCGGCAACCGGTGGTGACCGATTTGTGGTTCACCGGATCACCTCCAGACGGCGATGCGGTGTACACCTCGATCTGCAACTGGTCGACGAGCGGCAAGAAAGACATCGATTGGCGCGGCAGCAACTACCTTTGGAGCAAGTCGCTCGAGTTTCTCAAATTCGTCGGAGCCCCGCGGCTTTGCGGTGAGACGTTCGAGTTGGCCACGGACATCAAAGACGCGGCGGAGAAACAACGCTTCGAGGAAAACGACTGGCGCCTGACCGATCCGCACACGCTGAGCATCGACTGGGACCGCTACCGCGATTACATCCGCGACTCCAAAGGCGAATTCACCGTGGCCAAGGACCAATACACGCGCCTGCACACCGGGTGGTTCAGCGACCGTTCCGCCTGCTACCTCGCGGCCGGGCGCCCGGTCATCACGCAGGAGACGGGCTTCACCGATTTTTACGGAGGCAAAGAGGGTCTGCTTGCCTTTCGCGATATGGACGACATCGTGGCCGCCACCGCGGCGATACGATCTGATTACGAGCGGCATTCCCGCGCCGCGGCCGAGATTGCGCGTGAGTATTTCGAAGCGGAAAAAGTTCTCGGCTCGCTCCTCGAGCGGGCGGGGGTGTGAGCGGTGAGAGCGGTCTGGCATTTGTTTCTGTGGACCGCGTTGGTCTGCGGTCTTCCGGCCTGCGCCCTGCTCGGACCCAAGGAACCCGCTGTCCCCGAGGCCACATTACCGTCCTGGATCGGGCGCGTGGTCATGGTCGACACGGTGCACCGCTTTGTCCTTGTCGACACCAGTGCTTCGGTGGCCCCCGCGGCGGGCACCTTGGTCACGACCCTGCGGGAGAAGCGGCGCACCGGGCTTTTGCGGGTCACGGAAGACGCGCGTCCTCCTTATGTGGCGCTGGAAATCCTCGAAGGTGATCCGCAATCGGGGGACCAAGCTGCCCTCGAGGAGGGGCGCGAGGCTCCGGCTTCTTCTGAAGAAGAACCCTGAAAGGCTTTGCGCAGCGGTCGAGGGCGGGTTTTAATGAGCGGACTGGGTATGAAGTTCTCTTTTGGCGTCGGCATGATGGCCGTTTTTCTCGTCACGGGATCCGGGGCGGCGAGGGCCCAGAGCCCGACCCCGGCGCCATCCACCGGCTCGACCACGGATGTCAGCGCCATCATGAAGGAGACTTTCCCCACGGCGGAGCAATTGGACGCGGCCAAAGCCGGCGCGAGTCCGCCCCCGGCCGAGGTGCCTGCTGCCGCGGCAGCCGTGGAAGAAAAAGAACCGCTCGCCCCCATGCCGGCGGGTATGCCGACACCGATGCCCAGTCCGGTGGCGGCACCGGTGACCAATCTGACCAACCCCGCCTCGCTATCGCTCGGTTTGGACAGCCCCATCGAGCAGGGCATTCCGGACCCGATGCAAATGACCTTCCCGACCGAGCCGGAGATTCCCGAGCCTCCCATCCAGCGTTCGCCGGACCCGGTCACCAGCATCAAGCTTCCGCCGGCCAGTTCGTTGGAACTTCGTCTCACACCCGACGCCAAGCGCCTCAACATCGAGGGGGCGATCGAGACCGCTTTGCAAAAAAATCCGGAAGTCCTCACCGCCATCCAGCAAATCGGCCTCACGCGCGGCCAACTCGTGCAGGTGCGCGCCGCCCTCTTGCCCACCCTGCAGGTCAACTCCGGCTACAACGTCGAGTCGGATACGCTGGCCAACGCTGGTTTCGATTTCGGACTGGTCAACAACAACCAAGCTTGGAATGTCGCCATCCAGATCAACCAGAACATCTGGTCGGGGTGGAAAAACCAGGCCGACTTTTCCGCCGCGCGGTTGGCCAATGACAGCGCGTTCTATTCGCTCCGCCAGACGATCGACAAAGTCGTGGCCGACACGAAGAAGCTCTTTTATGACGTCATCTTCAACCGCGCCTTGATCCGCGTGCGCGAGGAATCCGTCGCCGTCCTCCAGACCCAGCTGCAGGACCAGCAGAGCCGTTTCGAAGCCGGCACAGTTCCCCGGTTCAACGTCCTGCAGGCTGAGGTCGCCTTGGCCAATGCCATCCCGCCCGTCATCCAGGCGCGCAACGCCCTGCGCATCTCGCAGTTCTCTTTGGTCAAGCAGCTTGGGCTCGATTACCCCAGCGACCCATCGCTCGTGCCGATCGATGTGCTCGGTCAACTGGACTACAACCCGATCAAGATCGACCTTGCGAGGTCCGTCTTCACCGCGCTGGCCAAGAATCCTTCGCTCAAAGTGCAGCGGCAAAACATCCTCATCGGCAAAGAACAGCTCAAGGCGGCCATGTCCGGATTCCAGCCCACGCTCAACGCCACCGCCGGTTACCAAGCCTTCAATATTCCCACCGCCTCGAGCTTGGACGAAGCGGTCAACGGTCTTTTCTTCGGCGTGACCGGCAGTTGGAACATTTTCGACGGCATGGCCACGATCGGCGCCACGCAGGCCGCGCGCGCTTCGCTGCAGCAGTCCATGATCAACTACGACAACTCGGCCCGCGGGGTGGAGCTTGACGTGCAGCGTGCGGTGTCGAACTTGATCGAGGCGCAGGAAGTCATCGACAGCCAGCGCGCCAACGTCACGCAGGCCACCGAGGCCCTCCGCCTCTCCCGCGAGCGCCTCGACGCCGGCGCCGGCACCCAGCTCGATGTCCTCAACGCCCAGCAATCGCTCTTGGAAGCCCAGACTACCGAATTGGAAGGACGCTACCGCTACATCACCGCGCTGGCCGAATACAACCGCGTCCTCTCCCTCGACACGATGTACGCCGACACCTACGACGATCCCATGCTCACGGCCAAGGAACGGCAACGCAACGATCTGCTCAACGCCACCGACAATCCGAACCCCGGAGTGCTCAATGGCGCCATGCCCGACAAGCGCGACACCCTGCGCGCGCGCAAAGCCAAGGCCGAACCCGCGCCGGCGTCCGGAAAAAAGAGTGTCGACCGCTGACCTGCCGGTGACCTCCGCGGAATTTGTCCCGCTCCCCGGATTGGGCGGCATCCGCGCCGCATTCATTCCGCGCTGTCCAGGCGTGAAGGTGGACACCGACCGCGAAACCGCATTGCAGCGACTCGCTCCGGTCCACGAAGAATTCCTCTCGCGCCAAGGCTTCCAACGCGACTCGCTGGCCACCGCGGAGCAGGTCCACGGAGGCGACGTCGCGGTGGCCCGCGATGCCCGTCTGCATCCGGGCGTCGACGCGCTCATCACCGATGTGTCGGGGCTGACCCTTGGAATCTACGTGGCCGATTGCGCGGCGGTCTACCTTGCCGACCGCCGCGGGCGCGCCATTGCGCTGGCCCATTCCGGCCGGGCCGGAACCGCGGCCAATATCACGGGTCAGACCATCGCGCTGATGTGTGCCGAGTTCGGCCTTGATCCCGCCGATCTGGTCGTGCAGTTGAGCCCGTGCATCCGTCCGCCGCTTTACGAAAACGATTTTGCCGCGGACATCGTCTCACAAGCCCGTGCGGCCGGGGCGGGCGAAGTGATCGACGACGAAATTTGCACGGGGCGTGAAATCGGGCGCTATTACTCCTATCGCGTCGAGCGCGGGCGCACCGGACGCATGCTCGCCGCGCTTGCCTTGCTGCCATGATCCGCCGCTACGAAGAATCGCGCCCCGAATGGATGGACGTCGCGGAGAGCGCGACGCCCGAGTTGGAAGCCGATCTGGCCAACCTCGAATCGCTCAACCGCCGGTTCGGCGCCCACCGTCTCGTGCTCGACTACCTCGAGCCGGTGCTCGCCCGGCGAGAGCCGCTGCGCATCGTTGATCTGGGCACCGGGGCGGCGGATATCCCGCGCGCTGTCGTCCAGCGCGCCCGCCAACTCGGCTGCCCGGTGGCGATCACCGCCGTCGATCGTCAGCAACCGACCTTGGACATCGCGGAAAAATTTTCTGCGGGATTTCCCGAGATCCGTTTCGTGCGCGCCGACTTCCTCGATTTTTCCGAGGGAACGATTTACGACGTCGTGCTTTGCAACCTCGTGCTGCACCATCTCGACGAAACCGATGCCATCCGCTTGCTCCGCCGCTGTCGCGAACTGACCCGCGGGGTGGCGTTGGTCACGGATTTGCGCCGTTCGCGCCTCGCGCAAGCCGGGATCTTCGCGGTGACCGAGCTGGTTTACCGCGAGCCGATGACCCGCCACGACGCCCGGCTCTCCGCCGAACGGGCTTTTTCCTTTCCCGAATTGCGCAAGCTGGCCATCGCCGCCGGTTGGTGGGGATTCCGCCATCGCCGCGCCCCGTTCTTTCGTCAGGCCCTCTGGCTGGACATGGCGG
>CAZJGQ010000019.1:0-22729 GCA_964545425.1 uncultured Chthoniobacter sp.
CGATGCGCCCGAGGGATTCGGAGAAAAGCGCGGTGCATTCGTCGGCGTCGTCGAGCTTTGCCTCGATACCGAGATCGCCGCCGATGGCCATTTCGGCCAGCGCCACCGCAAGGCCTCCTTCGCTCACATCGTGGGCGGACTCGACAAGGCCTTCTTGCATCAATCGGTGGATCAGGCGGTAGCGTTGCGGGGCCGAGGGATCCGGCGCGGGCACCGTGCCGCCTTGGTCGCCGGTGACCAGGTTGAAATGGCTCCCCCCGAACTCGCACGAGGTCTGGCCGGTGAGGACAAGGACGTTTCCCGCCCGCCGCAGCGCGGTCCCCAAGGCGCGATCGGCCTGCGGCAGGTGGGCCATCGCGGTGATGACCAGGGTCGGCGGGATGGAGCGGCGTTTGCCGTCCGAGGCCACGTATTCGTTGTTCAGCGAATCCTTGCCCGAAACGAACGGCGCGCCGAAAAGCCGTGCGGCCTCGCAGCAACCGCGCACCGTGGCCACGAGATCGCCCAGAGTTTCCGGACGGCGGGGGTCGCCCCAAGAAAAGTTGTCGAGGAGGGCGGTCTGCGCCGGGTCGGCCCCGGCGGCCGTGACGTTGCGCATGGCCTCGTCGACCACCGCATGGGCCATGCGTTCGGGATCGTGGAGTCCGTAGCACGCGTTCACCCCGATACCGAGGGCGAAGCCGGAGGCCCGCTGCGGCGGGGCGATCATCGTGCCGTCGGACGGCCCCGATTGCCGGGTGCCGGCCATGGGGCGCACGACCGTCGCTCCGAGCACCTCGTGGTCGTAGCGGTGGATGATTGCTTCCTTCGAAGCGATGTTCGGATGAGCCAGAAGGGCAAGCAGGGTGGTATGCACATCCGCTTTGCGGACCCGGGTGTCCGGTGTCCGGTCGGGGGAAGGGAGCACGGCGCGCAGGCGGCGGACCGGACGACCTTTGTGCAGGAATTCCATGGGCAGATCGACAACGGTTTTTTCCCCGTGGCGGACGAGCAGGCGGCGGTCGCCGGTGAACGTGCCGATATCGCAGGCGGAGAGTCCGAGGTGTTTGGCCCGTGCAAGCACGTCGGCCGCCTGCTCCGGTGCGACGGCCAGGACCATGCGCTCCTGTGCTTCGGACAACCAAACTTCCCACGGTTGCAACCCGGCGTATTTGCGGTCGACCGCGGTGAGATCGACCGACACGCCGGTTTTTTCGCCCAGTTCGCCCACCGCGGAGGAGAGTCCGCCGGCCCCGCAATCGGTGAGGGCATGAGCCAGCGGCTCGGGGCGGTCGAGCAAGTCGATCAGCAGGTCGGTGACCAGGCGCTCGATGATGGGATCGCCGATCTGCACCGAGGCGCCGGCCACTTCGCCGGTCGTGGCATCCATCGTCATGGAAGAAAAGGTCGCCCCGCGGATGCCGTCGCGTCCGGTCGCTCCCCCGACCACGATGACACGGTCGCCGGGTTGGGGCCCGGTCAATTTGTCATAGCCCTGCAGCACCTCGCCGACGCAGCCGCAGAAGACCAGCGGGTTGGCCGTGTATCCGGCGTCGTAGAGGACGGCGCCGGCCACCGTGGGGATGCCCATTTTGTTGCCGTAGTCGGCCACGCCCTCGACCACGCCTTCCTCGATGATGGCCGGATGGAGCACGCCCTCGGGGAGTTCATGATGATCGAGCCCGCGCGGTCCGAAGCAAAGAATGTCGGTCAGGGCGACGGGCCGGGCGGGAGCGGCGATGACGTCGCGGATGACTCCGCCCACGCCGGTGTTGGCGCCGCCGAAGGGTTCGATCGCGCTCGGATGGTTGTGCGTCTCGGCTTTGATGGCGAGGCGGATGCCGTCGGCGAAAGAGACGATGCCCGCGTTGCCGTCGAACGCGGAGACGACGAAGGGCATGGCCATTTCCTTGGTCGTGTCGCGCAACTGGCGCAAGAGAGGGGTGATTTCCGCCCCGTCGGCCTCGATGCGCGCGCCGAAGCTTTTGTGCGAACAATGGTCGCTCCAGGTCTGGGCGATGGTCTCCAGTTCCGCATCGGTCGGATCGCGTCCCGCTTCCCCGAACCACTTGGCCACCACGGCCATTTCCTCGGGGTCGAGAGCCAGGCAGCGTTCGGCATTGACCTTGGCCAGTTGTTCGGGTCCGAGCCCGCGAACCGGGACGATTTCCACCGCGTCGGATTCGTTTTCTGCCCCGCGGGCAAATCCGGGTACCACGGCTCCGAAAGACCATGTCTCGATGACCGGATTGCAGAGCAGGTTATGGACGAGGAAGTGCAGGTCTTTCTCGGGCATGGCCGCGGCGCCTTTGATTTCGAAACGCGATCCGGTGGCCGCCTCGATCTTCACGCCGCTGCGCGCCGCACTTTCGGCAAGCTGCGCCGCCACGCGGTCGGTCACGCCCGCGCGGCGCGCCACTTCGATGGTCATGATGCCCGGAGCTGCGGTGGTTTCCCCGCTGTCGAGACGCGCGGCGCCGCCGGGTGCATCGTCGATCAGGCGGTTCACGATCATTTGCAAGCGGTCGGGATCTGTCTCGCCGCGCAGAAAATAAATTTCCGAAGCCGTGATGCTGACGTCAGGGAAGCCCAGCTGGCGCGCCTGCCGGGTGAGAGCGCGGTTGCGGTGCTCGCCGCTCGGCTTGATCACTTTGGTGACGTCACTCATGACTGCGCGAAATTTGCGATGACCGTGGGCAGCAATTCGTGTTCGACCTTCTGGATGCGTGCTTGCAGGGCTTCGGCCGTGTCGCCTGGGAGGACTGGGACTTCACGCTGCGCGATGATCTCGCCGGTGTCCACACCCTCGTCGACATAGTGCACGGTGCAGCCGGTCGTTGTCTCCCCCGCGGCCAGGGCCTGCGCGGCGGCATCGGCCCCGCGATGCTTCGGGAGGAGCGAAGGGTGGATATTGATGATGCGGCGCGGGTAGGCGGCGAGAAAAACGGGCCCGACGATGCGCATGAATCCCGCCAGCACGACGAGATCGACTTTTTCCGCGCGGAGGACATCGACGAATTTTGCCTCGGCTTCCGCATCGAGGCGTCCGCGCGGCGTGGCCGGCACGATCGCTTCGGTCCGGGCCCCATGTCGACGTCCGAGTTCGAGAACGTGCGCCTCGGGTTGGTCGGAGAGCACCGCGGCGAGCATGGCCGGCAATCGCCGGTCGCCGATGGCGCGGATGATGGCCTCCAAATTGGAACCGCGGCCGGAACCGAGCACGCCGAGACGAAGGAATTTGTCGCCGCTCATTTCGCTCTGCCGTTGCGCCGGTTCGGTCGGTCCATGAGCAGGCGATTTTGGCAAAGGAAGCCCCTTTTTCAATCCATCACTTGCCGGTCGGCGCGAATTCGGGCCGCTTTGGCGGTCACGGGCTAGCCTCGACCCCCGAACCGGTCCGCTAAGCCCCAGACCCGGACCCAAGGGAAGTCGTTACGCGCCGCGTCAGCCGCAGGGCCAGCCAGAGAACCATCCCGCAGAGGAGGAAGGCCGACGGCAGCCAGGGGAGGGCCATGGCAAAAATGGCGTTTTCGCCGGCACCGGAATGCGTCCCGCGCAGGTGGGAGGTGAGCTGTGCGAACAGGATGCCGGCCACGGCGTAGCCGAGATTGAAAGCCACCCCGCGGAAGCTGAGGACGGTGGCGCGGACGTGGGATTCGGTCCATTGGTTGAGATAGTTCGAGGTGAAAAACTGCAGGGCGGACATGGCCACGCCGAGCGGCACGACGACCCAGGCGCCCCAATACGGCCAAGCCATGGCGGTGCCCGTCAGCCCGAGCAGGACTAACCCGGCGACGGCGAAATAGTTCGCCACCACGCCGCGGCGCTCGACCATGCGTTTGGCCACCGGAGCGACGGCGAAGCCGAGCAAAGCGAGTCCGGAACCGAGGAGCCCATTGACGAACGGCGGCAGTTCGATGAGTCGGTAGTAGTTGCTGGCGAAGGTGAGGAAAATCCGCACGAAACTGTCGATGAGCAGCGCCGCGACCATGAGAAAGAGCACGCGTCGGGAAGTGAAGACGTGGACAGCACCCTCGATAACGTTCTGCCACGCGCGTCCCACGGCATGACGTCCGCCTGGAGAATGGGCCGGCGGTTCGCGGAAATTCAGCGCGACAAAGAGGCAGAGAACCGACGTGCCCAGCGTTGCGTAGACCGGCCAGCGCACAGTCTCTCCGGCCGACGGCGTCCAGCCCGTCCATCCGAGGAGCGAGGACATCAAGCCCTGGTCGAAAAGGACGGCGCCGCTGACCATGGCGACGAAAAAGCCGCCGGACTTCCAGCGCATAAGCGATTCAAGCACGCGGGGCCATGTGGTCTTGCGATCGCCGTCGGGCAGCGAATCGTAGGCCAGTGCTTCGTCGGCTCCGCTGGCGCAGGCTTCGGCCGCGCCGCTCAGGATGCGGTTGAGCACGAGGAGCCAGAACATCCACTCACCGCGCGGGGCGAAAGCCAAAACGGCCATTTCGGCCACCATGAGCGTGGCGGCGAGGACGACGACGCGTTTGCGTCCGACGACATCGGCCAGGGCACCGGAAGGAATTTCCAGCACGATGATGACCACGGCCCAAACGACGTTGAGCAGCGCGTATTGCTCGAGGGTCAGGCCGAGGTCGAGGAAGAGGACGCCGATGACGGGGTAATAGAACCGCGCGTGGAAAAGGACGCGGAAAGCGACGAAGAGGGGGAGGTTGCGGCGGAGGGAGACGGACACGGGTCAGGGAAAGATCCAATGTAGCCGCGGCACTCTGTGCCGCGAATCACAAACGCTGCGCGCCACAGAGTGGCGCGGCTACACCCGACGCCGCTACAAGAGCATCAATGCTTCGGCGCGCGGACAGTGGCGGCTTCGATGTCGTCGCGGCGGCGTTCGACGATGCTGTCGGCCATTTCCGTGATCATTTCCTCGAGGATGAGGCGCAGGTGGCTGCCGGGACGGTAGTCGGCCGGGGCGATGTGGCGGACGCGGCCGGCGTGCGCGGCGAGCTGGTAGCTTTTCTTGAAGCTGACCCGGGTGGCGTCGTCCGGATTGTAGACGGCGATGGCGCGCCCGCCGTTTTGCTTCATCACGGTGAAGCAGGGGACATCGGTCGGTCCGTCGCCCACGTAGATCATGTTCTGGAACGGCACGGGGCGGAGTTCCGGCGGCATGTGGTCGTTGACGTCTTGCGAGAGGTCGAGCATGCCCTTGTTGATGCGGAAGAGGAACTGCGTCTTCTGCGTGTGGCTGATGACGCGCTTGGGGAAAGCGATGCGGCCTTGTTCGTCCTCGGCGTATTCACAGCCGAAAATCTTCCGCACGTAGGGCTCGAGGCGGCTGCCGACGATCAGCTCCCGCAGTCCGGAGCTGACAATGTAGTGCTCGACCCCGATGCCGTGGGCGCGGTGCTCCGCGGTGAGGAGTCCGCTTTTGAATTCCTCGAACATTTCCGGCAGTCCCGGGAAAAAGGTGAGCTCCGCCCCCAACTCGCGCAGCCGCGCGTTGGCCGGCCGATCCGGTGCGAGGTAATCGAGCAGGGCCTTCATGTAGGCCAGCTCGTGCTCGTAGCCGTGTTGCTGGACCAGTTCCCCGCAGCGCTGCCAGAACTGTTTCCCGTCGATGCCGAAATGCGGGAAAATTGCTTCCTCCTGCATGTAATTCGGACTCAGGGTCTGGTCGTAATCGTAGACGATGGCGATGGTGCTTTGCGGGGCGGACATGGGAGTGGGAAAAGTGCATAGTATAATCATGGACAGTGGCTTCCAGCAGGTTTCTCCATGTGCACCCGGCGGAGGGAGGGCGCCATGATCGAGCTGCTCTACCGCGGGGCGGTCCACCTGCCGAAGCTGGATCTCTGGCTCGATCCGCCCATGCCGCGGGGGTTTGCTTTTGTTTCACATGCGCACAGTGATCATATCGGCAAGCATCGGGAGACAATCCTCTCTGCGGGCACGTCGCGGCTGATGCGCGCGCGGCAGGGCGCGGCCGGAGTGGAGCATGTGCTCGATTTCGGGGAACCGCGCGAGTTGCGTGGGGCGGCTTTCACTTTGCTCCCGGCCGGACATGTGCACGGCTCGGCGCAGTTGCATCTCGAGACGGATGAGGGCTCCCTGCTCTACACCGGCGATTTCAAATTGCGCGCCGGACTTTCCAGCGAGCGCATCGCATGGCACAAGGCCGACACGCTCATCATGGAAACGACCTTCGGTAAACCGGAGTTCGTCTTTCCCCCGACGGACGAGGTGCTGGCCGGCGTGGTCAAATTTTGCCGCGAGGCGCTGGAGGACGGCGAGGTGCCCGTTCTGCTCGGGTATTCGCTGGGCAAAGCGCAGGAAATCCTCTGCGCGGTGGCCGCCGCCGGACTCAAGCCGATGCTCCACGGCGCGGTGGCCAAAATGACGCGGATCTACCGCGATTTGGTCCCGGGCTTCCCGGAATTCGCCGACTACAAAGCGTCCGAGGTGGCCGGCCACGTGCTCATCTGTCCTCCCAGCGTGCGCGGTTCGCGCATGATCCAACGGATAAAGAAACGGCGCGTCGCCATGCTTACCGGTTGGGCCATGACGCCGGGAGCGGTCCATCGCTACCAAGTCGATGCCGCCTTTCCGCTGAGCGATCACGCGGGTTACGACGACCTACTCAAGTATGTCGAGCTGGTGCAACCGCGTCGCGTGCTGACGCTCCATGGTTATGCCTCCGAATTCGCGCGCGACCTGCGGGAACGCGGCATCGAGGCCTGGTCCCTGGTCAGTCCGGACCAGCTGGAATTTTCCGGGCTGTCCGCGCCCCCCGCACCGCGGGTGCGCGAAGCGGCCGTGGACGAGCTGCCCGATTCGCCGTTCGGAAAATTTTGCGCCACCGGCGAAGCCGTCGCCGCGGCGACCGGTCGCTTGGCCAAGACGGCGCTGCTCGCCGCCTACCTGCGTTCCTTGGACGACAGCGATGTGCGCCGCGCCGCCACGTGGTTCACGGGGCAGCCCTTTGGTCCGGTGGAAGAAAAATCCGCACAGACCGGATGGGCCGTGCTGCGCCGCGCGCTCGGGGCGGCCTCCGGACGGAGCGAGGATGAGGTGCGTGCCATTTCGCGGCGGTGCAACGATGCGGGATTGGCCGCGCGGGAAATCATGGCCGGGCAGGTGGCGACCGAAGACCATGACCTTGCCGCAGTGGCCACGCTCTTCGAATCACTTGCCGCGGCGCGCGGTCCGGTGCGCAAACAGGCCGTGCTGGAAGACTTTTTCCGATCCTGCCACGCGATCGAGGCGTCTTACGTCGTGCGCATCTTCACCGGCGACTTGCGCATCGGCCTGAAAGAAGGACTCCTCGAGGAAGCCATCGCGGAAGCTTTCGGAGCGGCTGCGGACGAAGTCCGCGCCGCGGGCATGCTGCTCGGCGACACGGGGTCATTGGCCGTCGCGGCGAAAAACCGGCAGCTGCAAAACGCCGGCCTGCGCGTCTTCCATCCGGTGAAGTGCATGCTGGCCGGATCCGAGCCGGACGGTGCGGCGGTGTGGGAAAGATTGTCCGGCGAAGAAGGGGCGGTGTGGGCGGAGGACAAATACGACGGCATGCGCGCCCAAGTGCATGTGTCGGACGGGCAGTGCGAAATTTTCTCGCGAGATCTGCGGCGCATCACTGCGCAATTCCCGGAGATCGTGGCGGCGGCGGCCAAACTTCAAGGCTCGCTCGTTTTGGACGGCGAGATCCTTGCTTCCGTGGCGGGGCGGCGTCTGACCTTTTTCGATCTGCAGAAAAGGCTCAATCGTCGCCAGGCCGACCTGTTCCTCACCGAAGACGTTCCGGTCGAGTTCGTCGCTTTCGATGTCTTGCTGCGCGACGGGGAAACTTTGCTGCCCAAGCCGTGGCACGAGCGTCGAGCCGTGCTGGAAAAAGTGCCGCTGACCCGGCCGATGGCGGTGGCGCCGGTGGCAAAACTGTCCGGCGCCGCGGCGGTGGAGGACGAATTCCGCGCGGCCCGCGCCCGCGGCAACGAGGGACTCGTCTGCAAAGATCCGCGGAGCGCCTACACGCCGGGGCGGCGCGGGCTCTCGTGGATCAAACTGAAAAAAGAATTCGCCACGTTGGATGTCGTTGTGACTGGCGTCGAATACGGCCACGGCCGCCGCCGCGAGGTGCTGAGCGACTACACGTTCGCCGTGCGCGACGAGCAAAGCGGGGCGCTTCTCACCATCGGCAAAGCCTATTCGGGTCTGACCGATGTGGAGATCGCGGAATTGACCCCGTGGTTTCTCGAGCGCGTGCGGCGCGTGAAAGGACGGCTCCATGAAGTTGAAGCGGAACTCGTCATTGAAGTGGCTTTCGATTCGATCCAGCCAAGCGCACGCCATCCGAGCGGACTGGCCCTACGCTTTCCTCGCATCAAAAACCTGCGCCGCGACAAAACGGTCGCCGAAATCGACACGCTGCAGACCGCACGGAAATTGGCGGGGGTGAGATGATTGTTGCTGATCGATAAGGTGGATCGCGCCGTCCCGGCGCGATAATCAGTAGAGGACATCGCGATGGGACATCGCGATCCACCTCGGCTACGCCGGCGCAGGCGCGAGGTCGCCGGGGAGGGTGCCGTCTTTCTTTTTGTCCTCGGCGGGAGCGGCGGCCACGGGCTCGGTCGGAACGGGCGGCGGGGGCGGTTCGCGGTGGGGCGGATTTTTCATTTCGCCGTGCTCGATCAGGTCGCGGATTTGCGAACCTTCGAGGGTTTCCCATTCGAGCAGGGCTTTGGCGATGAGATCGAGTTTGTCGCGGCGGGCTTTGAGGAGTTCGGTGGCGCGGGCGTAGGCCTCGTCGATGAGGGACTTCACTTCGGCGTCGATGGCCTGCGCCGTCGACTCGCTGTAATCGCGCATGCGGCTGAAGTCGCGGGCGAGGAAGAGGTGCTCGTCGCCCTCGCCGTATTCGATCATGCCCATCTTCTCGCTCATGCCCCATTGGCAGACCATCTTGCGGGCGATTCCGGTGGCTTGTTTGATGTCGCCGCGTGCGCCGCTGGTCACGTCACCGAAGACGATGTCCTCGGCCACGCGTCCGCCCATGATGACGACGAGGTGATCGAGGAGCTCCTTGCGCCTTGTGTTGTATTTGTCCTCCTCCGGCAGCCACATGGTCGAGCCGAGGGACGGTCCGCGCGGGATGATCGTCACCTTGTGCAGCGGCGCGGTGTGCTCGAGCAATTCGAGCAGCAGGGCGTGGCCGGCCTCGTGGTAGGCGGTGACTTCTTTTTCTTTTTCGCTGATGGCCATGCTGCGGCGTTCCTTGCCCCAGCGAACTTTGTCACGAGCTTCCTCGAGTTCGCGTGTCGTGATGGCCTTGAGTCCTTTGCGCGCTGCGAGCAGAGCAGCTTCGTTGATCACGTTGGCCAACTCGGCGCCGGAATATCCGGGCGTGCCGCGGGCGATGACGGCGAGGTCGACCGTGTCGGCGACCTTCACTTTCTTGGAGTGGACCCTGAGGATTTCCTCGCGTCCGCGCACGTCGGGTAGATTGACCGTGACCTGGCGGTCGAAGCGGCCGGGGCGGAGCAAGGCCGGGTCGAGAACGTCCGGGCGGTTGGTCGCGGCGATGATGATCACGCCGTCCTGCGCATCGAAGCCGTCCATCTCGACAAGGAGCGCATTGAGCGTCTGCTCGCGCTCGTCGTGCCCGCCGCCCATGCCGTGCCCGCGGTGGCGTCCGACGGCATCGATTTCGTCGATGAAAATGAGGCATGGCGCGCTCTTGCGACCCTGTTCGAACATGTCGCGGACGCGCGAGGCGCCGACGCCGACGAACATTTCCACGAAGTCCGATCCGCTGATGGAAAAGAATGGCACATCGGCTTCGCCGGCGATGGCGCGGGCGAGGAGAGTTTTGCCAGTGCCGGGAGGTCCGACCATGAGGACGCCTTTGGGGATGCGTCCGCCGAGTTTCTGGAATTTTTTCGGATCCTTGAGGAAATCGACCAGTTCGGAGACTTCCTCCTTGGCCTCCTCCACGCCGGCCACGTCCTTGAAGGTGATTTTGTTTTTGTCGCGCGCCATCATGCGCGCCTTGCTCTTGCCGAAATTGAAGGCGCCGCGTCCGGCCATCTTCAACTGCGAGCGGAAGATGAAATAAAGGATGACGAGGAAAAGCAGGATGGGCAGGAATCCGATGAGTGTTGTGGCCAAGAGATTCGATTCGGAGCGCACCGCGGGCGTGATCCCGGCCTCGGCCAGTTGCTTTTCAAGTGCCTCGCCGTTGAAGGGCATGAAGACGGGCGTGCGGAATTCGACGAGGCGTTCCTCCGGTTCGGTGGCCGGGGGAACGGTCACCATTTTTCGGTAATAACCTGAAATCGTCTGCGTGTTGCGGCCTTCCTCGACCACCAGTTCAACCGGGCGCTCCGCGGTGGAGACGATTTTGCCCTCGGCCAGCAGGGTGGAGAATTTCGGGTAAGTCAGCTCATCGATCTGGGCGAGGTTGCCGCCGCGGAAAATGAAGGCGCCGCCGATCAGGGCGAAGGCTACGGCAAAGAGGAGAAGGCCCCTCCAGTTGAACTGAGGGTCGGGATCGCCACCGCCGGCCGGACGACGGTCTTCTGGTTTGTTGCTATTGTTCGCTGACACGGATCTGAAACAATGATCTTAAGCACGCTATGGGGGAAGATCAAATGAATGGCCATCGGGCTCTGGCTGTCTCTGTCCATGATGTCAGCCCGCTGACCCGCGAAATATCGGATCGGATGCTGCATGACTTGGCCGGCTTCGGGATCGGGGTGACCTCGCTCTTGGTCGTGCCCGACCACCATCACAAGGCCGACATCGACAAAGACCCGGCTTTCCTCGCCTGGCTGCGCGACAAACAGGCGGCCGGACACGAAATCGTCCTGCACGGATTCTACCACCGCCGCGAAGCGCGCCCCGACGCTGGACTGCGTCAAAAACTCGTCACCGAACATTACACCGCGGGCGAGGGGGAATTTTTCGACCTCGATTACGAGGAAGCGCGCGAGCGGATGGAAGACGGACGGGAAATGCTGACCGGCGCGGGCCTCGACGTGGTCGGATTCATCGCACCCGCCTGGTTGCTCGGCGAAGAGGCCGAACAGGCGGCGCGCAATCTCGGCTTCGCTTACACCACGCGGCTCGGCGGCGTGCTCGATCTTCGCTCCAGCGAATGGACCGCCTCCCAATCGTTGGTCTACAGCCCGCGCAGCGCATGGCGGAGACAAGTCAGTCTGGCTTGGAATGCTTTCCTCGCCGCGCGCTTGCGCAAAAATCCGTTGGCACGGCTTGGATTGCATCCGCCGGATTGGCGCTATGACAAAATCCGCGCTCAGGCTTTGCGCTTAGCGCGCGAGGCGTCAGCGGATCGCAAAGTTATCCGCTACCGCGATTGGGTCGGAGCGTAAGCCTTTGCAAGGTAGGGCGGGGCCTCCGGACCCGCCGTGTGACGCACATTGATCCCGGCGCGTCGGGGACGCCGCGCCCTACCGCGCGGCCAACGATTCCGCGAGACGCAGTGCCTGCACGTTCGGACGCGCCGCGTGCACGCGGAAGATGCGCGCGCCGAGGCGGAAGCCTTCGGCGGTGAGGACCGCGGTAGGCACGTCGCGGTCTTCCACGTCCGGACATTCCGCCGCGGTGGCGAGGAACGACTTGCGCGAAACACCGAGCAGCACCGGATGGCCGAGCGCCGCGAAGCGCCCGAGTCCGGCGATGAGTTGCAGGTTGTGCTCCACTGTTTTGCCGAAGCCGATGCCCGGATCGATGGCGATGCGGTCGGCCGCGATGCCGGCCGCGCGCGCGGCGGTGACGCGTTCTTGGAGGTGATCGGCCACCTCGGCGACAACATCGCTGTATTTCGGATCCTGCTGCATGGTGCGCGGCGTGCCGCGCATGTGCATGAGGACAATGGCACATCCGCACTCCGCCGCAGCCCGTGCCATGTCCTCGTCGCCGCGCAGCGCGGTGACGTCGTTGATGATCTCCGCGCCAGCCTCCACGGCGGCGCGCGCCACCGACGCCTTGGAGGTGTCGATGCTTATGGCGGCGGAGGTTTTTCCGGCCAGTCCTTTGATCACCGGGATGACCCGGTGCAATTCCTCTTCGGCAGTGACCGGAGCCGCTCCGGGCCGCGTCGACTCGCCGCCGATGTCGAGGATGTCCGCGCCTTCGTCGATAAGACGGAGTCCGTGTTCCACCGCCGCGTCGACCGCAATGAAGTTGCCGCCGTCGGAAAACGAGTCGGGCGTGACATTGATCACGCCCATGACGATGCCGCGATGCACGAGATCGAACGTCCGGCGGCCGGTGTTCCAGATCATTCCAAGCGGATGCGCGCGGAGCGTCCGTGGGCCGCGAGTCCCTCGACGCGGGCGAAGGCTTCGACGATCGGTGTCGATTTGGCCAGCGAGCGGCGATCGAGTTCGACCAAGCTGGTGCGGCGCTGGAATTGGTCGGCGGTGAGTCCGGCGAACGATTTGCCCGCACCGCCCGTCGGCAATTCGTGGCTCGGTCCGGCCAGGAAATCCCCTACCGCGACTGGCGAATAGCCGCCGAGGAAGATGGCGCCCGAGGTGGTCAGCTTCGGGGCAAGGGCGCGCGGATCTTTCACCTGCAGCGACACGTGCTCCGACGCGTAGTCATTGGCCAAGCGCACGGCATCGTTGAGCGAACTGACCAGCACGAGTGCGGCATTTTTCAGCGAGGCCTTGAGAATGTTTCCGCGTGGCAGGGTGCGGGCCTGTTTTTCCACCTCGCGCGCCGTGGCGGAGAGAATTTCGCGCGAGTTGGTCAGGAGAATCGCCGCGCTGTCCGCACCGTGTTCGGCCTGGGCGAGAAGGTCGGCCGCGACCCATGCCGGATTGGCCGTGCGGTCGGCGATGACCAGCACTTCGCTCGGTCCGGGCAGGAGGTCAATGGCCACGCGTCCGAAAAGCTGGCGCTTGGCCTCGACCACGTAGCTGTTGCCGGGCCCGAAAATTTTGTCCACCGGCGCGATGGTTCTGGTGCCGAGGGCGAGAGCGGCGACCGCTTGCGCGCCGCCCACACGATAGACTTCCGTTGCCCCGGCGAGTTTCAGCGCAGCGAGCAAGGCCGGGCTCACGCTGCCGTCGCGTCCGGCTGGGGTGACGGCGACAATTTCCTTCACGCCCGCCGCCGCGGCGAAGGTGCAGGTCATCAACGCGGTGGAGACGAGGGGTGCGGTGCCCCCCGGAACATAGATGCCGACGCGGCGGAAGGGATCGAAACGCTCGCCGGTGCGCGCGCCCTGCGCGTTGCGCGTGCTCCATGGACACCGCAGACTTTTTTTGGCGAACGCCGCAATGTTGCGATGTGAGGCGAGGAGTGCGCGGCGTGTCGGCGCATCGAGTCCGCGCCACGCGGTGGCAAGATCCTTGGACGAAACGCGCAATTGCGCGGCTGTGAGCTTTGGTCCACCGAATTTTTTGGTCAGCTGCAGGAGTGCGGCGTCACCGTCTTTGGCGATCTCGGCGACGATCTCGCGGACCGTTTTCTCCGTGGTGGGCGAGGGGACCGCGCGGCGGTCGAGCGAGCGGAGGAAGCGGGCGTAATTTTTGTCGCGTGGGCGGACGAGGCGCATTGGTTGGCAAATGATGCCCGCCGGAGGGCGGCAGTTCAATAGAGCAACTGCCGCGACTCTTCGGTCAGATGGAAGGTCGAGTTGACCACGAGGAACCGCCATTGGTCCTCGCCCCAGGCGCTGATGCTCACCGCTGCGTTGTGAAAGCGGAAAGCCCGCGGGATGTGCTCGCGCGGCGTGGGGTTGCCGTGCTCGACAATGTGCGTGTGCAGCGCGTTGAGCGCGCCGCCGTGACTGAAGAGCGCAATGTGCGCGTGCGGGCTCGCGGTGATTTCATCAAGAACGGCACGCGTGCGCTGCATGAGCGAGCGCCGCGATTCGCCGCCGGGCAGGGCGGCATCGAAATCCCCGCTGCGCCAACGCGCCACCGACTCCGGATCGGCTGCCTCGCATTCGGCTACCGTTTTCCCCTCGAGGATGCCGAAGCTCAATTCCCGCAGGCGCGCGTCGGGTTCGACGGAAAGCCCGAGCAGATTGGCCAAAGGCTGTGCCGTGGCCACGGCCCGACCGAGGTCGCTGCTCAGGATGCGCTCGATCGGGTAGCGCCGCAGGAATTCGGCGGTCTGCCGCGCTTGCTCCGTCCCGCGCGCGTTGAGCGGCACATCCATCTGGCCCATGGCACGGCCGTCCGCGTTGTGGTCGGTTTCGCCGTGGCGGACGAGGTAAAGGGTTTTCATCGGTGAGGTCGCGCGGTCTTGCCTGCGGCGGAGCGTTTCCCTATAGACGGCGTCCGGCCAAAAGCAACCCGCGCCGGGTGCGGCCCGCGAAAACTTATGCACAAACTCGTATTGCTCAGGCACGGCGAAAGCACGTGGAACAAGGAAAACCGCTTCACCGGATGGACCGATGTCGATCTGACCGAACAGGGCCGCAAGGAAGCCAAGACCGCCGGCGAAGTCCTCAAAAAAGAAGGCTACTCCTTCGACCTCGCCTACTGCTCCGTGCTCAAGCGCGCCCTGCGCACGCTCTGGATCGTGCTCGACGAGCTCGACGAGCTTTGGATCCCGGTGGAAAAAACCTGGCGCCTCAACGAGCGCCATTACGGCGGACTGCAGGGTCTGAACAAATCCGAGACCGCGGCCAAATACGGCGAGGACCAAGTTCTCGTCTGGCGCCGCAGCTACGACGTGCCCCCGCCGCCGCTGGAAAAGTCCGACGAACGTTACCCCGGCCACGATCCGCGCTACAAAAACGTCCCCGGTTCCGAGCTCCCGCTCACCGAATGCCTCAAAGACACGGTCGACCGCTTCTTGCCTTACTGGCACGAAGTCATCGCCCCGCAGGTCAAAGCCGGCAAAAAAGTGGTCATCGCCGCGCACGGCAACTCCCTGCGCGCGTTGGTCAAATACCTCGACAATCTCTCCGAAGAGGAAGTCCTCAAACTCAACATCCCGACCGGCGTTCCGCTGGTTTACGAGTTGGACGACGACCTCAAGCCCATCCGCCACTACTACCTCGGCGACCAGGAAGCGATCGCCGCGGCCATGGCCGCCGTCGCCTCGCAGGGCAAAGCGAAGTAAACCGATGAGCAAGCCGGCGCCCGAGAACTGGTCCACGCGGATCGGTGTCATACTCGCGGTGACCGGCAGCGCGGTCGGGCTGGGCAACTTCCTCCGTTTCCCGGGCCTCGCCGCCCAATACGAAGGCGGGGTCTTCATGATCCCGTATTTCGTCGCGCTGGTCCTTCTCGGGCTGCCGCTGGCCTGGGCCGAGTGGTCGATGGGCCGCTACGGCGGCGCGCGCGGCTTCCATTCCTCGCCGGGAATTTTCCGCGTGCTCTGGAAAAATCCCGCCGCGCCCTACCTCGGTGTGCTCGGACTCATCGTTCCGGTGGTCATCTACATGTATTACGTCTTCGTCGAGTCGTGGTGTCTCGGTTATGCGTGGCATTACCTCATCGGTGCGATGGACCTCGGCCGCGATCCGGCGTCCTACAAAGACTTTTTCGCCAGCTACGTGGGTGCCTCGGCCGACGCCGCGATTTTTTCCAACCTGTTTGGTGCACCGCTCATCGCGCTCGTCACCTGCATCTCGCTCAATTTCATCCTGATCAACCGCGGCCTGACCCGCGGCATCGAGCGCTTCTGCCTCTGGGCCATGCCCGCGCTGGCCGTCTGCGCCGTGCTCGTGCTCATCCGCGTCCTCACCCTCGGCACGCCCGATCCGACCAGGCCGGAACTCAACGTCCTCAACGGCCTCGGCCAAATGTGGAACCCGTCGGCCGGCGACAAATCCCTCTGGGAGTTGCTGGCCAACGGCAAGATGTGGATGGAAGCCGCCGGGCAGATCTTCTTTTCCTTGTCCGTCGGCTTCGGCGTGATCATCACCTACGCCAGCTACATGCGGCGCGACGACGACATCGCCTTGAGTTCGACCAGCGCGGTGGCCGGCAACGAATTTTTCGAAGTCTCGCTCGGCGGCATGATCACCATCCCGGCCGCCTTCATTTTCCTCGGCGCGGCCGGCGTGGTCGGCGGCACCTTCGCCCTCGGTTTCAACACCCTGCCGCTCGTCTTCGAGCACATGCCTCTCGGGCGCTGGGTCGGCTTCCTCTGGTTTTTCCTCCTCTTTCTCGCCGCCATCACCAGCTCCATCTCCATGCTGCAACCGGCCATCGCCTTCCTGCAGGAGGGCCTCGGCTTGAACCGCACCCGCGCCGCCGCCCTGCTCTGCGGCGTGGGCACGGCCGGCACCCTTCTCGTTGTCTGGTTCAGCAAAAACCTCGTCGCCATGGACACCCTCGATTTCTGGGCCGGCACCTTCTGCATCTACCTGCTGGCCTGCGCGCAGACCTTCATCTTCGGATGGGTCTTCAGTCCGAAACGCGGACTGGAGGAACTCGACCGCGGCGCCGAGTTGCGCGTCCCGCGCATCTTCGCCTTCGTCATCAAATACGTTTCGCCCGTTTACCTCGCCGCCGTCTTCATCGCCTGGGCCGTGCAAGACATCGGTTCGCGCATCCAATCCTTCGCCGAGGATCCTGCCGTGCGTTGGACCATGATTTTCCTGCTCGGCATCTGCCTGCTTTTCCTCTGGTGGATCCGGCTCGCCGTGAAGCGTTGGCGTCAACAGGAGGGACTGACATGACCCTCGGCGGCTGGATCGTCATGCTTCTCTCGGTCGGCGGAACGACTTGCTTCTTCCTCTGGTGCATCACCCGCGTGCTGCGTCCGCCGGACAAAACGACAAAAATGCACGGTGTCCTCGATACCGAACTCGAGATCGAGGAAGAGGAGCGGCGCCGCCGCCGCGAAGAAAGCGGACGCTAGTCCGGCAAGGCGAGGCGCGGCGGGCTCTCGGGACTCCACGGATTGTCCGCGAAGGCTGCCTCCTCGAGGCTCTCCGCCATGCGCAGGGCCAAGGCCACGATCTCGTCTATCTCGATGCCTTCGTGCTGGCCGGAGAAATTCCCGAGCAATTCGGCCGAGCGGCGGAAGAGTCGCGCGGCGGGGCGCAGGCGGCGACCGTGAATGCGGTGTTCGGGCTCGCGGTGGTGGTGCTGCAAATGCACGTAGCCGCCGGCGAACTGGATGAGCGCTTTGTAGAAAGTGTAGCGCTCGCCGTCCGATCCCAGCCAGATGTGCTCGAGGACGTCGTGGGCCTCGTAATAGGCCTGAGCGTTGAAGAGGCGGAAATATTCCACGTAGCAGGGATGCCAGCGGGATGTGCGGTCCCGGTCGGCAAAGCGTTTGGCGATCTTGGCGTGCTTGCCCATGGTTTGGACGGCCAACAAACCACACGCCATGCGGGCCGCACAGGGGAAAATCCGGTCGTGCTGGCGTGGCGGACGGGACCCGCTAATATCGAGAGCTTTTGATGGATGTTTCTTGGGTTATCTGGCTCGCCGCGGGCGCGTTGCTGTCCGCCCTCGGCGCGGCGCTGGGAGCGTTGGAGGCGGTGCTGTGGCAGACACCACGCGAGCGCATGGACCAATGGCCCCAGTCGCCGCGATCGCAGCTGCGCGCGATAGACTTCCTGCATCCGCGCGATTGTCTTTTCACTTTCCTCGCCCTCGGCAGCGCCTTGGCCCGCGGGGCCGGATGGTGGACGCTTTGGATGGCGGGAATGGCCGCCGCAAGGCAGGTGAGCGGTCCGGCCTGGGCTTGGATCCTCGGATTTCTCGGCTTGGCCGTCTTGCTCGAAGTGCTGCCCGGCATGGTCGCGGCGCGGCGGCCGCGGGCGTGGGAGGGTCCGCTGTTGCGTGCGGGAGCCGTGGTCTGGCGTTTGTTCGGTCCGGTCTTCGACCGCGTGCAACCGCTCATCGCCGCGGTGGCGGCCAAGCTTTTCCCGTGGTCGCTCGAGGCGCGCGCGCAGTTGGGTCCGGAGGAAGTCGAGACCTTGGTCTGGGTGCGCGAGGAGGAGGGGGAATTTTCCCTGCCCGAAGCAGAAGCGCTCACCGAGGTGTTGCGGCTGAGCCGCGCCACGGTGCGGCATTATATGACACCGCGGGTCGATGTGGTCTTCATCGAGGACGAGATGAGCAACGAGGAAGTCCGCGGCATGCTCCTGAAAAAGAAATTCCTGCGCGCGCCGGTCATCGGCGAGACGCCCGACGAGGTGGTCGGCCTCCTCGACACGCGCACCTTGAGCCGTCTGCCGGAAGGCATGCATTTCACCGAGGCGCTGCTCCCGCCGTCCTTCGTTCCGGAAACGATGGAAGCCAGCGCGCTGCTCACCAGTTTTCTCAAACATCGCCAGCCGCTTGCCGTGGTGCTCGATGAATTCGGTGGAGTGGAGGGCGTGGTCACGCTGCAGGACTTCATCGAGGAAATCCTCGGCGATGCCGCGCCGCGCGTGGAGGCCGACCTTTACATCGAGCAACTCGGCGACGGGCGCGTCCTCGCCGCGGGCACGGCACGGCTCGACGACCTGAGCGAATACCTCGGCTTCGATGCCTCGCGCGAGGGGATCGAAACAATCGGGGGCTACATCATCCACGAACTGGGCAAGCTGCCGCGCCAAGGCGCTTCGGTGCGTCTCGGGCCGTGGAAAGTCACGGTGCGGGCCATGACCCAGCGCCGCGTGCGCGAGGTGGCGCTGCAACGCGTGCGCCCGGCCGGCAAGGAGGACGCCTCATGAAGCTCCTCCTCTTCGTGCTCCTCCTGGGTGCGGCGTTTGTCTTTTCCGGACTGGATGCTGCGTGGCAGGCGCTTGATCGCGTGCGTTTGCGTCACCGTGCGGACAAAGGCAATCGGCAGGCCAAAGCGATGCTCTCGTGGGAAAAGGTCCGTCCGCAGGCCGATCTCGTGCTGGCTTGGACCAGCCATGCGTTCGGAGCGGCCGCGCTCGCCGTGCTCGCCATGTCGGCCACGGCGCAGCGTCTGTGGTGGTTGGTCCCGCTGGTTTTTCTTCCCGTTTACGCGCTGCTCGTCGGTGTGCTCGCCCGGCATGTGTTCCGGCGACTGCCTTTCGTCGTGCTCAGCCGTTTGTGGTGGCTGGTTTCGCTGGCCGGATCTTTCTGGGCTCCGCTCGCGCGGCCCTTGGCGGGCTTGCTCCGTCGGGTGCCGGCCGATGCTTTGCCACGCGCCGCGGCGGGAGATGAATTGCTCGCCTTGGCCGGAAAGACCGAGGGCGTTTCACCACTCGAGCAATCGATGCTGCGCAGCGTGCTCGATTTCCGCCGCATGACCGCCGGTTCGCTGGCCTTGCCGGTCGATCATTTTGCCTGTGCTTCGGCCGATGCACCGCTGACCGAACTCCTCGGTGACCGCAAGCTGGCCGAGGCCACGCATACCTTGGTCATCGGATCCGACGGCCTGCCCCTCGGCGCGATGTCGTGCGGTGCGGCGGCCTTGTCCGGCGCGCTGTCCGCCCGCGCGCAGTCCTTTGCCCGTCCGCTTGCCTCCTTCGATTCCGACCTGCCGGCGTGGAAAGCGCTGACCAAATTGCGCCGCGCCCAGACGCCGGTAGCCGAGGTGAGGGACGAGGAAACGGGGCGGTTCCTCGGGATAATTACAGAGGAATCGGTGGTCGCGCGGCTGCTCGGACAGACGGTTTGAGGCGTGCAAAAAGCCTGCCGTGCAGGCATATTCGACCGAATGTCTTCCGCCGTTTCGACTTACTCGCGCAAAAATCCATTTCCGGCGCGCCTGACCAAAACCCGCCGCCTCACTGCGCCCGGTTCGGGCAAGGAAACTCTCCATTTCGAGGTGTCCTTGGCCGGCTCGGGTCTGGTCTACGAGGTGGGTGATTCGCTCGGCATTTTTCCATCGAACGATCCCGCCGAAGTGAATGCCGTGCTCGCCGCCACAGGTCTGACCGGCGATGAGCCGGTGGAAAGCGCGGGCACGAATCTGCGTGAAGTGCTCACCCGCCAAGTGACGCTGCGCGAACCTTCGCGCCAATTGCTCACCGCCATCCTCGAGAAATGCCCCGAGGCGAGCGAACTCACCGAGCTGATCGATCCCGAGGCCAAGTCGGTGATGGATGATTGGATCGACGGACGCGAGGTGGTCGACATCCTGCAGGCTTACCCGCAGGCCAAGTTTACCGCGGACGAATTGGTCAAGGTCCTGCGCAAACTCCAGCCGCGCCTTTATTCCATCGCGTCCTCGCCCAAAGCTTTTCCCGAAGACATCCACCTCACCGTGGCCATCGTGCGTTACGAGTTGCACGGGCGGAACCGGCAGGGCGTGTGCTCGACCTATTTGGCCGACCGCGTGAACGGCGGCACCATGCCGGTCTTCATCCACTCGGCGAAACATTTCCGTCAGCCCGAAGACACCTCGGTGCCGGTCATCATGGTCGGCCCCGGCACCGGCATCGCGCCGTTCCGCGCTTTCCTGCAGGAACGCGAGGTCCTCGCCGCGCCGGGTAAAACGTGGCTCTTCTTCGGCGACCGCAACCGCTCGACCGACTTCCTCTATGAGGACGAGATCGAAGCATGGCGCGAGAAAGGCGTGCTGCACCGCCTCGACACCGCGTTCTCCCGCGACCAGGCGGAGAAGGTCTACGTGCAGCACCGCATGATGGAAAATGCCGACGAGCTTTGGCGGTGGTTGGAAGAAGGGGGATATTTTTACGTCTGCGGCGACGCCTCGCGCATGGCCAAGGACGTCGACGAGGCCCTCCACCGCGTCGTGGAGGAAGCGGGCGGCAAATCGAAGGAAGAGGCCGCCGCTTACGTCGAGGAATTGAAAAAAACGAAGCGTTACCGGAAGGACGTCTATTGATGAGCGCCGGGAAAACCAACGCCCTGCGCAAAGTCCACTTTGCCGGCATCTGCGGCACGGCGATGGGTTCGCTCGCCGCCGCCCTGCGCGACCGCGGAGTGGAAGTGACCGGATCGGACGACAATGTCTATCCGCCGATGTCCACCTTCCTCGAAAGCAAAGGTGTCACGATCAGCAAAGGATTCCGCGCGGAGAATATCCCGTCCGACGCCGACTTCGTGGTCATCGGCAATGCCATGTCCCGCGGCAACCCCGAGGTTGAGGCCGTGCTCAACCGCAAGCTGCTCTACTACTCGATGCCCGAGGCGCTGAAGATTTTCTTCCTGCGCGGACGCCACAACTTGGTCGTCACCGGCACGCACGGCAAAACGACGACGACATCGCTCCTCGCCTGGATCTTCGAATCCGCCGGCCTCGCGCCCTCGTGGCTCATCGGCGGCATCCCGAACAATCTCGGACAAGGCTGTCGCCTCGGCGACTCGAAGTATTTCATCCTCGAGGGCGATGAGTATGACACCGCCTTTTTCGACAAGCGCAGCAAGTTCGTCCACTACCTGCCCGAGTTGCTCATCGTGAACAACATCGAGTTCGACCACGCGGACATCTTCCGCGACCTCGAGGACGTCATGACCAGCTTCCGCCGCCTCGTGCAGATCGTGCCGAGCGAGGGGATGGTCCTGCTCAACGGGGATGATCCCAATTGCCGCGCGCTGGCCGAGAAGTGTCCCGCGCCCCTCGTTGAAGTCGGTTTCTCGCCCAACGCCGCAAATCATATCGGCGACGTGCACTACGGACGCGAGTCCTCATCCTTCACCCTTTTCGGCGAGCGTTTCGAGATCCCCATGATCGGCGAATTCAACGTGCGCAATGCGGCCATGGCGGTGTCCGCCGCGCATTTCTACAACGTGCCTTTTGCCGAGATCCGCAAAGCGCTGCAGACCTTCACCGGCATCCGCCGCCGCCAGGAAGTGCGCGGCGAGGCGGGCGGCGTCACGGTGATCGATGACTTCGGACACCATCCCACGGCCATCGCGCAGACGCTCGAAGGCCTCCGCGTCAAATTCCCCGGTGCCAAATTGTGGGCCGTCTTCGAACCGCGCTCCAACACCACGCGCCGCGCCGTTTTCCAGGATGTGCTGCCGAAAGCTTTCGCCGGCGCCGATGGGGTGGTGCTCGCCCAAGTGGCGCGCATGGATCAGTTGCCGGAGAACGAGCGGCTCAATCCGGAAAAAGTCGTGTCCGACCTCAAAGCCGCCGGTAAGCAGGCCTTCTATGAACCCGATACGGCATCGATCATTGAGCGTGTCTCCGGACTTGCCGGCCAAGGTGACGTGATCGTTGTCTTCAGCAACGGCGGCTTCGACAACATTCACACGAGGTTGCTCGAGGCGCTGTAGAAATAGAGTAGAAGCGGCGTCCCCGCCGCTTGTCGTGCGTGGTCAAGCGGCGGGGACGCCGCTTCTACTTTGAACTCCGCAGCACGTGCACGGTGATTTCGGGCGGGCAGTTGAAACGCGCGGCCACGCCGCAGGATCCGGTGCCGGCTGAAGTGTAGCCGTGCAAACCGTGGTGCGACCACGCGCTGACAAATTGGGAGGGCGGACAGCGTCCGTTGCGCACGAGGGCGACGCCGCCGGGGAGGCAGATTTGGCCGCCGTGGGTGTGTCCGCTCAGCATGAAGTTGAATCCGTAGTGCCGCGCGTCCTCGAAGGTTTCGGGGCTGTGAGAAAGGAGGATGGAACATGCGCCCGTCGGAATGCCGCGACGCGCGGCCTCGAAATCGTGGGTGCGGTAAAAGTGCGGATCGTCGATCCCGGCGAACCAAAGCTGTTGTCCATCGCGTTCGATCGCGGTGTTTTCGTTGAGTAGGACTCGCATGCCCGCTTCTTCGAGGTGCGGGACGATTTCAATGATGTCGTGGTTGCCGAGGATGGTGAGGGCGCCGGGCCCGAGTGCCTCGCCGAGGCGGCGGATGTCTTCGAGGCAATCGTGGAAATAGCCGGCGGCATGGTCG